>NZ_JACRWH010000003.1:0-119325 GCF_014306155.1 Holdemanella hominis
TCAATGACTTTTGTATAGTGTTACGAGTATCTTGTACTTTATTGTCTCTAAAATAAAACAGTTGATAATCGGTGATTGATTATCAACTATAAGCACGACTGCCTGTCGTACAGAAAAGCTTGAGCATGTGCCCAAGCTTATAGTACTTGCGATAAAAATTTGATGGTTCTTGGATTTTGTGGATGTTCAAAGATATCTTCTGGAGTTCCTTGTTCTTGAATAATACCTTCATCCATAAATAATACGCGATCACTTGTTTCACGAGCAAATCCCATTTCGTGTGTTACGATCACAATTGTCATTCCTTGATCTGCCAATTCTTTAATGACTTCTAGTACACCTTTTACCATTTCTGGATCTAATGCACTTGTTGGTTCGTCACATAAAATTACATCTGGATGCATAGCTAGAGCACGAACAATAGCTAGACGCTGTTTTTGTCCACCAGATAATTTTCTTGGATATTCATCCTTCTTATCTTCCAAGCCTACTTTTTTAAGCAATTCAATTGCTTCTTTTTCAGCTTGGGCCTTTGGTGTTTTAAGTTCTAGAATTGGTGTGATGGTAATATTTTCTAAAACTGTTAAATGTGGAAATACATTAAAGTGTTGGAAGATCATTCCAATCTTTTTACGATGTGTATCAATATCAACATTTTCAGCTGCAATATCTATACCTTCGAAAATAATTTGTCCACTAGATGGTTTTTCTAATAAGTTAAGACAACGTAAGAAAGTAGATTTTCCTGAACCACTAGGTCCAATAATACTAACAACTTCTCCTTGATGGATTGTTTGATCAATTCCTTTTAATACTTCAAGATCTCCAAAATTTTTATGTAAGTCTTTTACAACAATTAGTTCCTTAGTCACTGACACTCAACTTCCCTTCCATATATTTAATTAATTTTGATAATGAATATGTAACAATAAAGTAGATCAAACCAACAATTACTAATGGTTCAATGGATTTATAAGTAGCCGATTTAATAACACTGTTAACAGTCATTAATTCTCCAATATAGAATGTACTTGCCAAAGATGTTTCCTTGATCATCATAACGAATTCATTACCTAAGGCAGGCAAGATATTCTTGATAGCTTGAGGAATAATGATTTTAGTCATCATATGTACATTTGACATACCAAGTGATTTAGCCGCTTCTCTTTGCCCTTTATCCACAGATTGAATACCTGAACGAATAATTTCAGCCACATATGCACTTGAATTAATGACAAGGGCAATAATCACACTAACGATCATTGGCATATTTCCATTTGTCAAATAAGAGAAAATATTGATGAACAACCATAATTGTAGTAATAGTGGTGTTCCACGAATCAATTCTACATATACACCCGCAATCGCTTGTACGATTTTATTCTTTGATAGTTTTACTAGGGCAAATAATCCACCAATAATTGTACCAAAAATAACAGTAATAGCAGCAAGTCCTAAAGTGATTCCTAAACCTTTTAATAATTGTGGCCAGCAATATTGAACAATTTGAACACATGTTCCAAAGAATCCAGTCGCTGTTAAAGTAAATTGTTCACTACTCTGTTTCTTAGCCGCTTTATACCACTCTTCATATAAACCTTTTTTATTGACTTCCTTTAAAATTTTATTGACTTCTTTCATCAATCTCTTTTCACCTAAAGGAGCACCTACACGATTACCTGCATAATCTTGATCAATATTGAATAATTCATCTAACTTCGCAAGTTCAGAGTTCTTTTCAATATATTCATCAGCTGTACCTTCAGAGCATGCAACAGCTTGTACCGTACCATTCTTTAATAGGGCAACACCATCATCAATACTTGAAATGGATTGTAGTTTTGCGTCCGGAATTTGATCTTCTGTATATTGCTGCTGGATTGATCCTTGTTGAGCAGCCACCTTTAAGCCAGTTAGATCAGTTAACTTCTTATATTTATCTGCATCTTTTTTTGCGATAATAACAGCCTGCCCACCAGTATCCTCTGTCATATTGTATCCAATAGACATTTCCATCTGTTGCGCACGTGCTGGTGTATAAGCCAATCCAGTAATTGCTAAATCAATTTCTTCAGTTTGAAGATTTGCCAAAACTGTATCAAAACTTGCGGCTTTGATTGTTAATTTAACACCCATCTTTTTCGCAATATATTTTGCTAATTCAATATCAGAACCTACATATTGCGCTTGTCCTGTTTTTGTTGAGTCAATAAATTCATTAGGTGGAAAATCAGGAGATGTACCTACAATCAATTCTCCTCTTTCTTGAATCTTGTCTAATAAATCGCCTGTTGTTGATGTATCTGTTTCATCGGCAAATGCAGGCATAACACTAGACATCATGATCATAAAACTTACTAAAAATGCCGAAATTAATTTAAATCCTTTTTTCATATCTACCATTCCCTTCTAATAAAAAAAAGCCGTCCTTGAATATACAAGGACGACTATAAAATCGCGGTACCACCTTATTTCCTGCACTAATGTACAAGCCCTTAACTCATAACGGGAGTATCCGAAGCTTCCTCAATCTTCGAAAGCTTAGCTCTAAGACACGTTCACCCTGTGCTTACTGTTCCATTTCCACCATCAGGAACTCACTATCAGCAGCATCCACGACTACTTCTTCTTTTCATTGCCTTTACAAAGGATGGCTTTATTATAAACAAACATTTTTTTAAATGCAACAGAAAATTTATGATTTTATCAACACCTGAATTTCATCCACATTTAGTGAACAATATTCAGAAATTTGGTCAAGACTAAAACCATCTTCATACATCTTACGAACCATTTGTTTCACTTGTTTATTTGCTTCTTCTACTTTCTTATCAGCTTCTTGGCTTAATTTATTCGCTTCTTGTAATGCCTTTTTGGCTTCTTCTTGTGCTTTATGAGCCTCTTCAAGTTGTCGTTCCATTCGCTCTTCATTTTCATGTAGTTTTCTAAAATCTTCTATTATTTTTTTCCAACCATCATCAGATATGGTTTCTACACGCTTCTCTAACATTTGAATCACCCCATCACTTTCTATCATGACCTTAATTTTACTATCATCCATTCCCTTGTGGCAATTCAAAAAGTAATAAATCATCTTTTCCTGTTCATTCATTTCTTTAAGCGGCTTGTTTACATCCAACTTTGCCATTTCAACCGTTCGTATCTTCATACGATCTTCTGTTTCTTTCACAAAAGATAAGCCATCCTCATTTTTCAATGTGAATGTGTTACACATTCTATTATTATCAATTAAATTCACATTAAAGAACACTAAGACAATTGTTTCCTTTAACTCTCCATAATATTTTCCTTCCAATTCTTGAGAACTATGAAGTCTAGCCAAATAATAACTAAAGCGAATCGGCAGATGATCTTGAGTTTGTCTTAACTGCATTTCTAAATCCACCATCGTTCGATCATCAAATTCAACTAACAAATCCAATCTTGGATTTTTAACAACCACATGATGGACTTTCCTTTCTAAAAATACCGTAAGTAATGATTTTAAGGCATCATTAGCCTCTTTACAATCTTCGCCAAAAACATACTTGAAGGCGAAATCATTTAATAAATTTGCACTACGCATGAGCACCTCAATTCTAGTAGGCATTTCCTACATACTCATATACGCAAAAAAAAAGACTTTTTCTAAAAAAAGCAAAAAAAAGCGCCTTTCGACGCTTATTCGGCTTCAATCTCCTTAATGAGACACTCATTACCTTGAAAAAGAACTGTATGTTCACTCTTACAATATGGACACTCTCTTCCATATTGAATCGTATCATATGTTTTTTCACATTCATCGCAAATCGTAATGGCTTCAATCCATTCATATTCTAGTGTTGAGTTTTCAATTAAAGGAACTTTTTTCTTATAATATTTCCAACAATCCACTAAATACTCAGGAACAATTCCGCTTACTTTTCCTATCTGCAAAGTCACTCTACGAATATTTGTAATATTATTTTCTTGTGCAAGTTCTTCCAATGTTTTTGAAATATGTACAACAATTCCTAATTCATGCATACTATTTCTTCTTATTGCGAATAATCTTGATTTGGCGTTTAGCTGCATACGGCAAGATAGCTTTCATCTTATCTTCCGCCTTAACCATTCTTGCGCCATCTTTGATATCACGCGTTAAGTGGATCGCATCAAATTCGCATTTTGTCGTACACAAACCACAACCAATGCACTTATTGGTATCCACAATACTTGCACCACATCCAAGACATCGATTGGCTTCAATCTTAACTTGTTCTTCTGTAAATGTTGAACGTAAATCTCTAAAGGATTTTTCACCAAACCCCTTTTTAATACCAGGTATCTGTCGTTTGGCATGATCAAAATCAATATCAATCAATGCGTTATTCTTATCAAATTCATTAAATAAATGTAAGTCTCTTCCAATTGTTAGAGAATGCCCCTTATGAACAAAACGATGCATAGATTCAGCTGCTTCTTTACCATGACTAATCGCATCAATCGCAAATTTTGGACCTGTATACACATCACCGCCCACAAATACATCTTCAACAGATGTTTGAAGTGTTGTACCATCTGCTTTGATTGTTCCATTTGTATTTACTTCTACATCCAATCCTTGAATTGGAATAATACTTTGTCCAATTGAAAGTAATACATGACTACATTGTATAGTTTCCAAAACACTTTCATCATAGCTTGGATTAAATCTTCCTGTTTTATCCTTTACACTTACACATTGTTTAAATACAATTGAATCTTCTAAGATTTCCTTTGGACCCCCTCCACAATGAAGAAGAATTCCCTCTTCTTTTGCCTCTTGTACTTCCTCAAAACTTGCCGGCATTTCAGCTTCTTGTTCCAAAGAATATAAATGTACCTTTTCAGCCCCACTTCTTAAAGCGGCACGAGCTACATCTATCGCAACATTTCCACCACCAACGACAACCACATCGCCAGAAATTAGATTTGGATTTTCTGTTTTATTCACCTTACGCAAGAAATCAATTCCAGATTCAACCATCGCATTATCTTCTCCTGGAATATTTAATTTTCTTGATCCTTGAGCACCAATGGCCACATAGAATGCTTCATATCCCTCATTTCTTAAATCATCCAACGAAATGTCTTTACCTACTTCTATGCCACACTTGAACTCAATACCCATAGCTTTTAACACTTCAATTTCAGCTTCAATCACAGACTTCTCTAATCTAAAAGAAGGAATACCATATGCCAACATACCGCCTGGTTTTTCTTCCTTTTCGAATATTGTGACAGGATAGCCCATTATTCTTAAATAATAAGCGGCACTCATACCAGCAGGACCTGCACCAATAATGGCCATCTTATTTGTGAAAAATTTTCCTTCGACATTTTCACATAAAGGAATATAACGCTTATCTTCATAAAGTTCTTGTTCGGCAATAAACTTCTTGATTTCATCAATAGCCAAAGGCTCATCAATCAATCCACGCGTACACTGTTGTTCACACCTTCTATTACAAATAGCTCCACATACGGCTGGAAATGGATTAAAGTCTTTAATTAACTTTAATGCATCCAAATAGCGACCTTCTTTCGCCATCTTAATATAGCCTTGAACCGGTAAATGTGCAGGGCATGCACTCTTACAAGGTGATGTTCCAGTTTCATAACAGTTGACTTTAGCTGTATCTCTAAAATTCCAGTTCCACTTTTCAGGGCCCCACTTTACATCATCAGGAAGTTCCTGTTTAGGATACGATACAGGTCCAGCTTTTGTACAAAGTTTTTGACCCAATTTTGCCGCTCCTACAGGACAAATTTCCACACACTTTCCACACGCAACACACTTTTCACTATCCACATGAGCCCTATAAGCACTTGCCGACATATTTGGGGTATTAAACAATTGACTCGTTCTTAATGCATTACATACGCCATGTGCACAGTTACATATCGCAAAAATCTTATCTTCTCCATCAATATTGGTAATCTGATGAACATAACCTTTTCTTTCGCAACGTTCTAAAGTCTCAATAACCTCTTCATACGTACAATAATGTCCACCCTTGTTTGTCTGTACAACATAATCTGCCATATCACCTACCGCAATACAAACATCCGCTTCAACATCACCAGTTCCTTCACCTCTAACACGTTGTTGTCTTCTAC
Organism: Holdemanella hominis; assembly: GCF_014306155.1. Taxonomy (NCBI): domain Bacteria; kingdom Bacillati; phylum Bacillota; class Erysipelotrichia; order Erysipelotrichales; family Erysipelotrichaceae; genus Holdemanella; species Holdemanella hominis. The sequence continues at coordinate 6,142 of NZ_JACRWH010000003.1, forward strand.
ATGAACATGGAGAAAGTGCGTATTTATCGTATTTATTCAACCAATGCGAAATCTTTTCTACACTTACCGCTTGCTGATTTGCATGAATCGCCTTTTCCACAGGAATAACATGCATACCAATACCCGCTCCTCCAGGTGGAACCATTGGCGTTACCTTTTCAAGTGGTAATCGCGTCATCTTTTCAAAGAAATCCGCAACAATTGGATGTTCTTCCACAAGATCTTTATTCATAACCATAAATTCAGCTGCTCCAGGAACAAATTGAGGAAGCACAAACTGTTTATGATGATTCTCATTTTCCCAGTTGTATTCAATCATTCCAATGTCACATACTTCATTTAATACACGATTTACTCTTCCCGCTGGCCATCCACTTCTTTTCACTACTTCTTCAAAAGAAAGTGGTTTACGCACTTCAAAACACAAACATAAATCGCATTGTTCATCATTTAAGATTTCATTTAAACACTCATATTCAGGGTCTGTTTGGGATAATTTTTTTACTTTAGCTGGAATACGATCCGTGATACGCCTTGCCAGTTTATCAATATTATCTCGATATGTCATATTATTCCTTCCAGGCCTTTACTTCATTTTCAAGCCACTTACACCAGTCATCAATTCCCTCACCCGTTTTTGCGCACACCTCAAAAATTTTCGCATTTGGATTACGATACAAAATATTCTCTTTACATTTTTCTACATCAAAATCAAAGTATGGCAATACATCCACTTTATTAATTAAAACCACATCACACACTTGAAACATCAATGGATATTTTAAAGGTTTGTCATCTCCTTCTGGAACACTTAAGATAGCCATATTTTTAGTGGATCCCGTATCAAATTCAGCAGGACATACTAAATTTCCTACATTTTCAAGTACAGCCAAATCTAAATCTTCCATACCCATTTCATGCAATCCTTGACGAGTCATATCTGCGTCTAAATGACACATACCACCTGTATGTAGTTGAATCGTGCGTGTGCCATATTCACTGATGGTTTTGGCATCTACATCACTATCAATATCCGCTTCCATAATACCAATTCTCATTGTATCTTTTAGTCTTTCTAACGTTCTAGATAGAGTTGTTGTCTTCCCTGCTCCAGGACTTGACATAACATTCAATAAGAACACACCTTTATCTTTACATTCTTCTCTTAATTTGTTCGCATCTTTATTATTATCTTCAAATACACTTTGTTTTACTTCTATAATTTTATACATGATACAAACCTCCTAAAATCATTGTAAACGATTTCAAACCAGTAGTAAATAAACACATGTTAGTCTTTGCACACCTTGAAAAGTAGTCACTTTTCGCCTATCATAATCTATATGAAGATCTGTATGTACCAAATGTCTGTTTCAATGGATAACCAACAAAATATAGCTAAACTAAAAAATATTCCAGACTGTGATATTTTAGTTCTTTGTGAAATGTGGAATTGTCCCTATCATAATGATGCACTTAAAACAGCGTATTTGCGTCATGATGAAAGTTTGATGGCTTTAAAAAAACTAGCTAAATCGCATAGGATATGGATTGTGGCTGGTTCCATTTGTGCTGACAAATACAATCGCTGTTACATATTAAATTGTGATGGCGACATTGTTTGTTCGTATGATAAAACACATCTTTTTGAATTTCATAATCGACAGGATTATTGCGAAAATGAAGTGTTTGTACCAGGAAATCACCTACAATGTTTTGATACGCCATGGGGAAGATGTGGCATTTTATTATGTTACGACATTCGCTTTCCAGAAGTGTCTAGGATTCTAGCTCAAAATGGAGCACAAATTCTATTTTGTCCGGCTGCCTTTAATGAGCAGGCTACAAAGAAACATTGGAAGCTATTTACTCAAACACGCGCCTTAGAAAATGAAGTCTTTTTGTGTGGGGTTGCCCCAGCTAAGTACACGTATAAAAACTATACTTCAGGAGGCCACTCTATTCTTGTGGATGGTTTTGGCAATGTTGTAGTGGAGTTGGGTGAAGAAGAAGCATACAAAGTTGTAGATATCGATTTAAACGACATTGAAAAAGTAAGAAAAAGGATGCCTTATTGGAAGGTACGTAGAAATGATTTATATGAATTAAAGGAGATCAAAAAATGAAGACAATTCAAATCAATGAGATCGAAGGATTTCAAATTGGTAGTGCACAAGATATAGAAAATGCGACTGGCTGTACAGTCATCTTATGTAAAGAAGGAGCCACAGCTGGTGTAGATGTACGTGGTGGTGGTCCAGCCACTCGTGAAACAGATTTATTAAATCCAAAGAACATGGTTCAAAAGATTCATGCGGTTACATTATCAGGTGGTAGTGCTTTTGGTTTAGAATCAAGTAGTGGTGTTATGCAATATTTGAGCGAACACGAAATTGGTTTTGACATGAAAAATATCTATATTCCAATCGTATGTGAAGCTTGTCTATTTGATTGTGGTGTAGGTAATTCTAAAGCGTATCCAAACAAACAAATGGGTTATGATGCTTGTATGGAAGCTGAAAAAAATGATCCAAAACAAGGAAATGTAGGTGCAGGAACAGGGGCTAGTGTTGGTAAATTCTTTGGCCCTCAATATGCGATGAAGGCAGGACTTGGATTTTCAGCCCTACAAATGGGTCCATTAAAAGTAGGAGCTATTGTAGCTGTGAATGCGTGTGGTGATATTTTCTATCCTAATTCAGACAAACCAATTGCAGGTATCTACGATAAAAACACAAACACAAGATTGTTTAGTGAAGATGAAATCTTAAAGGCAGCTGAAAAGATGATCAATTCTTGTGGTATGAATACGACAATTGGTTGTATCATCACAAATGCGGATTTAAATAAAGCACAAATGAATAAGATTGCGAGTATGGCGCATAATGGATATGCAAGATGTATCCGTCCAGTCCACACTTCAAGTGATGGAGATACTATTTTTGCGATGACATCGAATAAAGTTCCTGCAGAACAAGATCTAGTTGGAATCATGGCCGTAAAAGCAATGGAACAAGCTATTGTCAATGCAGGTACACTTGCAGATAGTGCTTATGGTCTAGCTAGCTATAAAGAAATCACAAAGGAATAATCATTGAAGTATCACTACGGTGATACTTTTTTGTTTAACGTGTCAGAAAATGACAAAAGTGCAGTATCTGTAACGTTAACTGCACTTTTTTAAGGTTTAATCTAAAATTTTTCCATCAATTGAAATGGTTACGACTTGCCAAGGAATGAACTTTTTACTTTCCTGCAAAGCTTTCTTAACCGCATTTTCAAGTCCACCACAACAAGGTACTTCCATACGAACAATGGTTACACTTTCAATCGAATTCATACGAATAATATCACAAAGCTTTTCTGAATAATCCACACCATCAAGTTTTGGACATCCTATTAGAGTCACTTTATTTTTCATAAATTCCTGATGGAAATTGGCATAGGCATAAGCAGTACAATCCGCAGCTATTAAAAGCTTAGCATGTTGAAAGAATGGTGCGTTGATAGGTGCTAGCTTAATTTGAACAGGCCAAGATGTTAGTTGACTTGATACATCAATCGATGGACTTGATACATCAATCGATGGACTTGATACAACTGGATTCAGTGTATGCATCATAGACCCAGGACATCCTGAATGCATGGTGCCCGATTCTTGCATGCGCTTTTCCATATTCTTTTTTACCGCCTCTTCATCATAAGCTAGAGTATCTTTTTCAATAAATGAAATAGCACCTGTAGGACATGTTGGTAAACAATCCCCTAGTCCATCACAATAATCATCACGCATTAATTTCGCTTTTCCATTCACTAAGCCAATGGCTCCTTCATGACAGGCATCCACACAGATACCGCATCCTGTACATTTATCTTCATCAATTTGAATTATTTTTCTTAACATAGAATCATCCTCATTTCTTATGAACTTATTTTAGTGTATAATACATTAAATTTATGTTGTTTAAACCACGAAAGGGAGATATTTATGGATTTACAATTAAAAAAATACAAGAAAAATGAAATTATTTATCATATAGAAGATATTCCTCAAGCCATTGGCATTGTCAAAGAAGGAAGTGTTGTCATAGAAACTGTAGACTTTTTAGGCAATGTTTCCCTATTGTCACGTATAGGTCCCAATCAAATGTTTGCGGAAAGCTATGCCCTAACCAAAACACCTATGTATGTATATGTAAGAGCCATCGAGGATTGTACGATTCAATTTTTAGATGTTCAAGCCTTAGAAAAATCCCCAGAATTAAAGAATCAAATGATTCAAATACTTTCAAATAAAAACAAGATGTTGTCACAACACATATTCCATATTTCCAACAAAACCATTCGCAATAAAGTGTTGTCATACTTATCGTTTATGAAACTAGAAACACAAAATTCTACCTTTAAGATTCCGCTTGATCGTCAACAGATGGCTGACTATTTAAACGTAGAACGAAGTGCCTTATCAAAAGAGCTTTCCAAAATGAAAAGTGAAGGTCTAATTGATTATCACAAGAACACCTTCACTGTCTACTCTATTTAATTTTAACTGGTACAAAACCATCATTGGTTAATATCTGTAGTTCTTTAAATCCACAAGATTGAATCAAGTCTAAGCTAGATTCCAAAGCACAATCCAAATAGTTCTTATCATGACAATCACTGTTTAGACAAATACGCGCATTCTTTGCGTATAAATATTCCAATATATTCTTAGATGGATATGGTGTTTTACGATAGCCTCTGGCGATAGCTCCTGTATTCACTTCAAAAATCTTATCGTTGATCAACAATCGGTCAATGCAATCGCAAACAATATTCATATAGTCTTTATCATTAAATTGAAAATAAGACTCGTCCTCATTATATTTGGTAATCAAATCCAAATGTCCAATGATATCCACTTCTTGCCAATCATACATATCCGATAAGTCTGAATAGTAGTCTTTACACATCTTTTTATAGTCACCAGAATAGGATTCAAATAAAGAATCAAATACAGGCTTTGAATAATCCACAGCAGTCTCACCTAAAAAGTGTTTACTTCCAATCACGTATTCAAATGGAGCTTTTTCAGCAATTCTTCCTAACATATCTTCTTCAATGCCTAAATGGATTTGAATAGATGAAGAATATTTCAATTTAATTCTCTCAACCTCTGAAATATATCCTGAAGTATCTCGCATGGAACTTGTATCCACGTCCAAATATCCATGACCTGAAAACCCAAGAATGTCAAAGCCCTTTGAGATGGCTTCTAAAGTCATTTCTTCAATCGTATCTTTTCCATCACAAAAGATGGAGTGCGTATGTAGATTCTGTTTCATGATAATTTCTCCAACCAGGCTTTACAACCCTCATTAATATCATTATAAGCTTTTTCAAAATCATTACTATACCAAGGATCCGAAACATCTCTTGATAATAATTTATAAATCTTGTGATCAGGATCATTATTGAACATACGATTTAGATTACGCATATTATTTTCATCCATACAAATTAAATAATCATACGACAAATAATCACTCATTGTAGCTTGTCTTGCGTAATGTCTAGAAAATGGAATCCTCTTTTCTTTTAGTTTACGCTTAGCCGGAGGATAGATATCATTACCAATTTCTTCACGACTTGTAGCTGCACTAGAAACATATAGTTCGACTCCATTTTTCTTTGCCAAATCTTTCATAATATACTCAGCACTAACACTACGGCAGATGTTCCCATGGCAGATGAAAAGTATTTTAATCATGTTCTTATATCTCCTTAAATCGTCGTATTTCCTTGTATTTAAAGGCTTTTTACAACTTTCATTTTTCTTGTAGTTTCTGTATCTTCTTATAAATTCTCATGTTTGGGCAGTCAAAAGTTGTAAAACAGATAGTATTTTATCATACAAAAACACATTATCAACTACATTATTTTTTCTAAAATCTCTGTTTCTAAACGTTCTCTAATTTGCTTAAAATCTAAATTCTTAATTTTTTCTGCCCTTACACTTGCATTTAAGTATCCACTATCCAAAAGTTCTCGATTTTTACATATATCGTTAATGTTCATTTGATGAATTGAAATCGGATAATCATTTTCTATAACAAAAGCCTTTACTGGATTAACTTGCATAGCATCAATAATTCCATTATCTGCAGTTCCAAAGAACGAAAGAATAACTTGTTCTGTATTTTTCATATTATCTCTTAACATAATCTGTTCTACCAACCTAATATGATAAATATCCCATGCAACATTTAAGATATTTTTTATCACATCATTATTATTTTTTATTTTTTTAAATACTTTATGAGTTCTATTATCATCCATTATATATAAAGATAATATTACAATTTCTTTTTCTAAATAACAATTCAAGACATCTAAACAATATTTTATAAACATATCAACTTTTTTGTTTTTTTCTGAGTTATCGTAAGTTTTTATTAAATATGCTTTCATAATACAGCAACATACTATATTAAATTGCTCTAAATTTTTTTCTTGAGCAAGTGCCATATCATATATTTGTTTTATTCTCATATAATCATCTTCCGATAAATAAATATTTCCCATATCTTTATTAATCGTTGAAATATTATCTAACTTCACAAAAGATGTTATCATCTCTGAAAGAATCCTCAAATCAATCTTGGTTTGCACTCTCTCCATAAGTGCTGTTGTCATTCCGATTTGAAATCCTGTATTTTTTAAATGACTAAGATAATTCAAAAATTCATTTTCATCAAGATTTATTTTATGTCCCATCATTACTTTGTTTAAATATGTAAGAATATTTAAATCAAAATCTATTGTTTTACCAACACGTACTAGACTTCTTTCGAAAAGATGTTTCGAATCCAAAATCCATGTTTTCGTATAATCTCCTATTCCCCAAATCCCAAACTTTCCTATCTTCTTATTTTTTACAGAATCATCGAAATTCGAACCTTCTTCATCAAACAAAAATATTCGACAATCGCCTAATAGGAATTTATATGCCTTAAATTTTTCTATTTTTTCAATTGTATTCGAGGATTGTATAATATCCATTATAGCCATTTTTTTATATTCGTTCATTCTTTGTATCGTTTCACCTACCTATACTAATTTCATTTCGAATTTTGTATATATAACCTGCATATAACTTTCTTTTTTATGCTGAAAACATCTCTATATTAAATCATATCGGAACACTTTTCAAAAGTTGTAAAATCGTTGTAATGTACTCTCCTATCGTGTGGAAAACCGCATAAAATAAGAAGATTTAGGCAAAAGAGAAACTCCTCCCATGGCAGATAAAAAGCACTTTCTTCATAGTCAAAAGCCTCACTTTTATATAATTTATCATATTAAAGTTGAAAACTCCATCTAGCAAAAACATCATTTGCATAAACTTTCCTGTATCGGTATAATACAGATACAGGAAGGCTACTGGATGCAGTGGTCACTCTGAATTTACAATGTCAAAAGACACTAGTAATCCATTGTGGTGATGTGAACTAGTGTCTTTTACATTTTTCTATAATCAATAATGTGATTCTAAGTATTTCTACTAGTGCCATTAAACACATGGCAACATCAATGTATAGATAAATATACATAAAACACGTACTCCTGAAATAAATTGAAGGATCTGCCGAGAACTCAAGCAGATTTCTTTATTTAATTCAGAGGGTTCACCGTTACTACATCCAGTAGCACTTCTAATTATAAAACTTCAATGTGAAAGCATTGTGAATTACGTTCAATAGTTCCTATTTGATCTAAAACGTATTATTTTCGTTGAATTAGATACGATTTAGCATTCTAAAAGAACACAAAATCATCCTTTTACACAATATTAGTACCATCTCAACTGATTTTAAAGTTTACTAGAATTCCTTGTCCATGAGACCTCCCGGGGTAAGACATGGGTCCTATTTTTTTCACAACGTTTTGATTTACTGTCTTGGTTTTACGTTTACCTTTTGGACTTCGATTTGTAATGCAATCTCATCCACCATTTGGCCTCATCAAGTTTCTGTGCGTACGCTCAAAAGAATTGCTACACCACTTTCTTCACCCATGACATCACTGTCAACGGCTTGTGGTTCACTACACTTGGCGGTAACTACCTGTGGTTGGTTTATCTCCAACTGAACTCATGCCATGCCCGGCACACACCAAAAAGCTTGGCATATATAGCCAAGCCATTGTATTTATTGATCTATCTTGTTCATTGCCAAGATTTCATTTTCAAGCACTTCTTTATAATAATCTAACTGTTTCGTTCTAGCACTTTCATATACTTTAATTTCTTCACTTACATCATCTCCATCTTCTTTATTTAATAAAGATGTTGTAGCGTTTTTTGTATTTGTGAAATAGTAGCCTTTATCATTGCCCCACCACTTATTGTTTTCAACCGCCTTATCTGCATGCGCATCAATTTTAGCAGCCGCATTTGGTGAGAATAAGTAATAATTGTATTCACACAAACCATTTAATTGGTATGCCACATCCAATGCATCACTTACTTTGTCTTTCTTCAAATCTTGAATAATTTCATCCATATATTCAATGTTGTTTTGATATCCCACGTGTTTCATCACAACATCACTCGAGAATACAATTCCGACAAAGTTATCCTGTACGTATTTAAATAAGTCTAATACTTTTTCATTGTAGGGTTTTCCTTCTTTTTGAATCGAAGTAATATCCAATTTAGAGTTTATCGCCTTTACATAACGATCATTAATGTCTTGCCCCTCTTTATTTAGTGCATCCACTTCTTTTTCGGAAACAGCTAAAGCCTTGTCCCAATCCTTTTTAGAAACACCCGCTTCCAAAGCTAAATCTTCATTAAAGCTTTCCTTTAAATCATCAATGGTAGCCTGCATATTTAAAGACATAGCTGGAAGCTGATCGATAGCGATAGCCATACTTCCAAATACCGCAATATTAGCCTTCATCACCTTTTCACTATACGTATCCGTATTATCGGATTCTGTATGATAATGAAGTTGTGTCCAAGTATATTCACCATCATCCTTTGTTTCTCCAGAACAAGTATCAGTTGTATTCAAGAAATAAGGAACTCCCGCATTCCTATAGGAAACACCATCTTCCATTGTCGTTGTATCATATGTCTTTGCAGAAATACCATTCTTATATTCTTTTACAGCACCATCCAATGCACCTGAATCGACTAAGCTTTTCACTAAAGACGCATATTCAGGAACACAAGTCACCATGAATGTATCTGAACCATTATCATAGGCATCCAATTCAAAGTTAAATAAAGCTAAAGTTTTATTAGCCTACTCAGGATGTACATTGTTGATCAATTCATAGGCTCCTCTTGTCCAGTCAAATTCAGTGCCTGTTGCGCCCCATTCTTCAGCGCCATGCGCAACAACCACTATATCATTTTCAGGCACATAGCCACTATCGATCATTGTCTTAGCCATTGACATAATGGTTCCAATAGCACTGCAGTCATCTTGAAAACCAGTAAAATACATATCATAATGTCCGGCAAAAATAATTTGTTGATCATGTGATTTACCAGGAATATAGCCAACCACATCATAACTTGTACCATTGCCTTCTTCCATCACACTATCCACTTTTAAAGTGACCATATCATGACCTTGCTTTAAAGCCTTTTTGATTTGTTTGTACTCACTCATTGTGATGATTGTCGTAGGCATAATATCTTCTGCACAAACATCCTGAATCTGATGATCATCATCACTAAATCTTCCATATCCATCCAAATCGTATGTGACTAATGCTTTTGCGCCATGTTCATAAGCCTCATAGATATAGCCGCCAATCCAAGACTCATTAAATTGATCCACACCAACTAACGCAATCTTACCTTCAACGTCCTTGCCTTCATAGTCTTTCGCAAAACCAGTACCACAATCTACGATTTGTGCTGTAATCCCATTTTCATCTGTACCATTCACCATATACGATACGGACATCAAATCAATATTTGTTCCTTCAATCGTAAGTGAAGCATCATTATACTGCCACTTATCCACATTCACAGGTATCTTTTCTACATTCTTTAAACCAATGGCCTTCATTTCCTTGGCCAAATAATTGGCGGTTCTATGTTCTGCATCGGAACCACTCGTTCTAAATCCAAGTGAATTATCATGTAATGAAGTATCTGTAGACAATGTTTTTGTGAAGTCATACGCATAGTCCATATCAATTTCATTCACGTAGGCATCAATCGAATCTTGATAGATGGCCTCATCTTTTGTCGAACCACAACCCACTAGGCTCAACACCAATACTGCACTAAGGCTTGCTTGTAAAATCTTTTTCATATTCCTCTTCTCCTTTACTAAACAAAAAAAGATAGGCGCACAATATACACCTATCTTCGTCCATCATCTATCTGCATACTTTTCGTAACAGAAATTCCAGCTTATTGACCATTTTATAAGGTATATTGTACTTTACAAAACTGAGCTTTTAACTCAATCAATAAGGGTAAACACCCTTCCGTATTCCCTAAATACGGTTCTTGCTTCTTCAACAAGTCTTCGGCATTTGACCCGGGCGTCCGTGTAGCCTTAGCCTATATCTAGGCGGTCAATTTCTGTACGATTTGTACACAAAAAAATATACAGGAAAATGATATTTTTTGTCAACTAAAATTTTTAAAAAAATGTAACCCATCCACTTTTGTCTCTAGCTTTTTAAAGTAATAGGCAAGAATTAAAGTGACTAGAATACACATCACTAGATAGATCCAGTCATTTAAATATCGATCAAACAAGTTCATTGAAATTCTTTGAAGTATGTAGATTTCAAATACATATTGACCCAAGAAATGAAATAAACTATTTTTAATTTCTTTATATGCACATATATCCACAATCAAGAAACAAAACGCAATCGAAATTATTTCATATACGAGTATTGGTAAGTGAAGACAATATAAACTAAAAGCTAAAGTAATCATAAATACAAAGAATACAGGTTTTCGAATGATGGAACAAACCCGATCTTTATATTTAGATAGAATCATACCTGCAGGAAAACAAAGAATGATATTGTACCACCAAGCTTGATTCTTTATTACATCCATCAAAATTATATATAGAATGGTAAATACTATACATGAAGTCATACTATGTTTCTTACATTGTTTAAACGAGATATATACAATACTATACATTGCTAATATCGCAAACACATACCAATTACTATTTCCAATCGAACTTAATGCCGTAAATGAGAATACAATACGAACAAAGGAATAATCCTTTCCTAATAAGAATGATAAAAACAAGTAAATACATAATGCCATACAAAAGTGAATATAAAACTTCAATATCCTTTTTCTTGGCATGCTGTCAATATACACAATACCTCTTCTTTTAATTTGTTCCATAATGCCATATCCCGAATAGAACAAGAATGGTGCAACCATGAGTTGTCCAATTGCCAATAAAAGATTATTCCATGGCATAGTTTCATATTGTCCAAAATGTGATAAGAACACAAACAACACAAAAATTCCATTGATACAAGTTGTTTGTTCCTTATTTAATGCCCTTTTAAAATTCATTTCATGCCCTCTACAATAAGGTATTATATCACCATATTATCTCCATCAATGCAATATTTATTTTAGTATTTCCATTGATAAAACAATTCAATGTGGTACAATATAAATGAAAAGAGAGCACCTAATAAGGAGTTCTCCTTGAGAAAATGTATAGTTATGAAAAAACTACTTTAATTTCTTGCCGGAATATCGAGGTAGTTTTTTCTTATGTCTTTTCATTTTATGTATTTGTTTGTCCATATCTTCAATTATATGAAGTAGATTTAAAATTGCTTTAGCAATCTGAACCAATCTGTGGATAATCACTAACAAAATCGACAAGAATATTGTTATAATTAAGTGGCGAAAACTCCATAGCTTGCTGTGGAGATGAAAGCCACTTAAATATAACGAAACCATTTTGTTCTTTTATTTCAGGAGAACCATCATAAGGTAATAAGTTCAATCTAGCTTGACAATCCGCTTTAGCTTCTAATAACGCCTGTATTTTAACCAAATCATTCATAATTTCACTCCTTAGGGAACTTTTATTACATATAATACTTAATAAGTTCCCTATATTTTCTTGTACTTAATTAAAAAAATGAGGATGAGTTCTAAGTCATCCTCGGTTCGGGCTCCTCACCCTGCATTTTAATTTAAATTGAATTTAGCTCCTCGCCATTCGAATGTATTATATCATGAGTCATCTAAGAACTTCAACTTTTCGCAACAACTACAATTAAAACTTAGGGAACTTTTATAATCATATTACACGCAAATGTTCCCTATTTTTATCTTTTTGTTTTGTTGTGTATAAATCATCAACTTCTCGTAATATTTATACACACAAGAAAAAATCCAAATTAGCATAATTTCAAACTATTTTGGACTATTGTTAATCATTTTATCGGAACAATCCAAAGCCATTTAACGGAACATTACAAGTTCTTACCAAGCTCATTTGCTCTTTTCATGACTTCTTTATGATTTATCGCATCGTTCGCATCACCAATACCTGCACCAGTCACAATCCCTTTTAATTCTGCCTTTTCAAAATAGTCAACCCAACCTTGAAGTCCATTATAAGCTTTCTCAAATGCACTTTCCTCATCTTCGGCAGCCGTTGCAATCATATAGATATCTCTAAATGCATAATCACTATTATAAAGTGGATTTAAACGGTCTAGTAATGTTTTCATTTGACCACACATTTCATAATAGTAGATAGGCGTTGCATATACAATGATCTCAGCTTCCTTTACCTTTTCCATAATGTCTGCCACATCATCTTTTAATACACAACAACCACTCTTTATACAAGATAAGCAACCTATACAATACTGAATTGACTTTCCTTATCATGCCCCTCATCAATAGCGCCTCTTTGTCATCTTAACCTTATTGACACAATTACCTCCTGATATTAGTATAATACCTAAATCTGACTTTAGGTCGAGAAAGGAATCACTATGTATACAATTGGACAAGTATCTGAAATGTTTGATTTACCCATTTCTACCCTTCGATATTATGATAAAGAAGGATTTTTCCCTCATTTAGTTCGCAAAGGCAATATTCGCTATTTCAGCAATCATGAAATTGAAGCTTTACATCTTATTGAGTGTTTAAAGAAATCTGGTCTTGGCATTAAAGAAATCAATCAATTCTTTAGTTGGGTTTCTGAAGGAAGTGCAAGTTTTGAAAAGAGAAAAGAGTTGTTTAAAGCTCGAAAAGAGGCTGTAGAAGCTGAAATCAAAAGTCTTCAAGAAACACTATCTTTATTAGAATTTAAATGTTGGTACTACTCAAAAGCTATGGAGGATGGTACAGAAGAATACCTTCAGGCTATGCTTCCAGACAAGCTTCCTAGTGACATTCAAAAATTATATGATGCAAGTCACAAATGACAAAAGGAGCAGATATTCTGCTCCAAAGCTTTTCAAAACCAGCTGGCTCGTTCTGATTTTGATTGACTGATTCTTAAATTTCAAACCATTTGATTTCACAAGCATCCAATTCAACTTCGAAACTTGTTCCATCACCCTTATACACGGTAGTTGTCTGTGGTTCGTATGTATTATTGACAACACAGAAACTGTTTGTAGAAGGATATACGTTGATATCCACATTGTAGTTGTCGGAATACCAGCGTTTCATTTCTTCTTCTTTGTGTGCCGCAAAGAAGATTGCACGATACAATAGTCTTACATTTTCAAAACTAAATGGAAGACCATTCATATACACACCGCGACCTTTTCCATACTCATTTACAGCTAAATTAACATGTAGATCTTTTTCAGCCAAGATTTCGGTTTCTGGAAGAGCATATACATCATTTACACATTCTCCCCAATCTTCATGTTCTAATTGTTCTGTAATGAAGTGGTCTGGATGTACTTGCCAATTGTATTTGTCTGTATGCATTGTAAAACCTAATTCTTTATCCACACCTAGCACATCGTATAAAGTGAAGAATTTACCGTTGCGGTTAATAGCTGTTGGCTCACCAACACCGATGAATCCACCACCCTGGTCTACATAACGACGAAGAGCTGTAATCACGGGTTCATCAAATTCGGCTCCACCACTAAAGCTAGTGTATGCAGAACCAATGTTCATCACAACGTCCATATCATCTAAGATTGTTGGATCTTTACGAATATCATCAAAACTAATGAAATGAACATCAAATGGGAAACCACTCAACGCCTCCATTACACCTGTATATGAATAGATTTGTTTGTACCAAATGGCATGGTGAACCAAGTGTGTTCCCCAACGACGAAGTTCTCCCCAACTATTAATTACACCCACTTTTAATAAGTTTAATGGAACTTGTTGGTTCACATGAGAATATAGCGTACGGAATTCGTCACATACCTTTTCAATATAGTCAATGAATTCAGGAAAATCCAATGCCAATTTTAAATATCCACCATAACCAATACGATCGACTGGACTACGTAAAATAGCTCTACGAGCCGTTACCCAATTGACCTTAGCTTCTTTTAATGGATCACCATTTTCATGGAAAACATCTGGGAAGAAGTATGGTAAGAACCTTCCTTCTGTATACTTGACACCCTTAATATCGGAAATTAAACGAAGTGTTGTACCAGAACCAACCGATCCTACAACCGCATCCAATCCAATGGATTCAAAATATTTTCCAAATGGCTCTGTACCAATCCAGTGATCACCTAAAAACATCATGGCTTCTTTTCCATATTCATGACAAATATCTACAAATTTCTTCGCTAATTTACTAACTTCACGTTGTTGGAAATCCATGAAATCACGATATTCCTTAGTTGGAACACAGAAAGTTGAGTTATTAAATCCTTTGTTGATAATATATTCAGCTCTAAATGGATAGCCCACTTCTTTTTCAAACTGTTCCAAAATATATGGAGATACAGAAGCACTATATCCAAACCAATCTACAAATTTTTCGCGTGCAAATTCATCAAATTGAAGCGTGAATTGGTGAAAGAAAGTTGTAAAACGAACAACGTCTACATCATCTCTTTCTTCACAGAATTTTCTAAATTTATCCAATACATATTTTTGTGTTTTAGGTTGTCGAACATCAAAAGTCATTTGATGTTCTTCACCCTGCCAATCGTTCGTTAGAGCATTATACATATGTACAGGATCCCAAATCACAAATGCCAAGAAACTGACAGTATACGCATGATACGGAATTGTATCATGAATAATCACTTCACCCGTTTCTTCATCATAATCCCAATTTGTGATGACTTCATCCGTCGTACGGTCAATGACTTCCCACCATCTGTGATTATCTTTTGTGTTTGGTTTTAATTGATCCTTATAGAAATGCTGCATGATTTGAATTTTTAATTCGGTTGACTTTGCGGTCACAAAATCACTCATCAAATACATCTGTTGGATTTCATCTGGATTTGCCTTTGCCCACGCATTATCTTTTCTTGTCGTATAGTAAGTCGCATATTGCTTAATATCCATCTTACGCAATTCTTCTGGCATATCCGTTCCGTCACAGTCACGGATGGCATCGGCTTTCCATCGATTAATAATCTCAATTGTTGCATCAATTACATCAACATCTGTCGGTACAGTTACTCTGCCTGTTTCAATCATTTTATTTTCTCCTAAACTAGTCAATTCTATTTTCAGTTTCCATATCAAAGAAATGTATTTTTGATAAATCCATTGTTAATTTAATTGTTGAATGTGCTTCGGGTTCCAAACGAGAATTTACTTTGGCACACATTTTTTGTCCATTTAAAGTACCATGCAAAATATATTCATGGCCCAATAGTTCGGCCACTTCAATTTCAAAATCAAAGTTAGCACTCGGATATGTATCGGCCACTATACCCTCACCATGCAAATCTTCTGGACGAATACCCATGATAATTTCTTTTCCTTGGTAACTAGAAAGTTTTTCTCTATACATCAAAGGAATTTCAATCTTCATATCCTCCACTTGGAAGAAACCATTTGCATACGTACCCTTAACAAAGTTCGTTGCAGGCGCACCCAAGAATCCAGCTACGAATAAATTTGCCGGATTATTGTAAATTTCTTTAGGCGTACCAATCTGCTGGATATAACCACCTTTCATAACAACAATACGATCGGCCATCGTCATGGCTTCGGTTTGATCATGTGTTACATAAATGGTAGTAGCTCCAATACGTTCATGAAGCTGAATGATTTCCGAACGCATTTGTACACGCAATTTCGCATCCAAGTTTGAAAGTGGCTCATCCATTAAGAATACCTTCGCATTACGAACGATAGCACGCCCCAAGGCAACACGCTGTCTTTGACCACCTGATAAAGCTTTTGGTTTACGATCCAAATAAGGTTCAATCTCCAAAATACGAGCAGCTTCATGCACACGCTTATCAATTTCTTCCTTACTATACTTACGTAATTTCAAACCAAAGGCCATATTCTCATATACACTCATATGAGGGTATAACGCATAAGACTGGAATACCATCGCAATATCACGATCTTTTGGTTCCACATCATTCATTCTTTTTCCATCAATGTAGAAATCACCGGCACTAATCTCTTCCAAACCAGCAATCATACGAAGTGTTGTTGATTTACCACATCCACTTGGTCCTACAAACACAATAAACTCTTTATCTTTCACTTCTAAATTAAAGTCAAATACAGCCTGAACATTGTTGTCATATATTTTATCAACATGCTGCAATGATAATTCTGCCATACTTCTTCCTCCTATTTATGTTTTCGATTGTATAGAAACAATAATGTTAGTAAGCCTGTCAATCCAACGATTTCGATCATTAAATTACGAACACTTACCGTCTTCTGTGCCCAAATGATCATACCTAAGAACACAAAGAATAAAACGATCATAATTATGTTCATTACTTTATTTTCATCTCTCATATTAGACACCTTACTCTTTCATTCCACCAATACTCATGCCCTGTGTAATCTTCTTTTGAACACAAATATAAAGAACTAACGTTGGAATCATAACAATTACCAACCCAGCATACATGACACCAAAGTTTGCCTGTGACTTCGCATCCGCCATTAAGTATTTAACACCAACGGCCAACGTAGCATTTTCTTTATCCATAAAAGTAAATGCGATAATATATTCATTCCAGAAAGCCAAGAATTGAAATAGGATAACCGTAATAATACTTGGTCTTGCCATGGGAATCATAATCTTAGTCATTGTCTTAAAGTAGCCACAACCATCAATGCGAGCCGCCTCTTCATACGCCTTAGGCAACGTTTTAAAATAACCTGTCAACAAATAGATTGTGAAAGGTAGGGCCGTTGCCGCATACACGACAGAAAGCCAGAACTTACTATTTAAGAAAAAGTCAATTCCAAGCTTAATATCCGCATTAAATAACATTAAGAAAATTGGCAAAACAATATAGTTCACATTTACGAAAAGTCCAGCCATGAAAAGTCCATTAAAGAATTTCTTTCCCACAAAGTCAAATCGTGCCAAAACATACGATGCAGGAAGAGCCACCACCAATAGAATGACTAATGATAGTGCTGTTACAATGATTGTATTTAATAAATAATCACCCATTCTTGCCTTCACAAAGGCATCCGCAAAGTTTGACCACAATATTTGTTTTGGAAGATCAAATGGATTTCCACTCACCAATTCCAATTGCGATTTTAAAGATGCAAGGAATACCCATGCGATGGGTACAATAATCGAAATAGCTAATGTGATCAGTGCCACATAAACAAAGATCTTGTATAAAGGAAAATTATGTTTCTTCATATCTCATCCTCCTAATACTGTAATACATCACGTTCAGTGATCTTATTTATGATGGCTGATAAGGCAAATGAGAATACGAAGATACATACTCCAACGGCCATACCAAATCCGTATTTACCAGCGAACGCATTGTTATACATATAGTTCAATGCCACTTCACTTCCTAGATTTCCCTCACTTGTCAATTGAACGAACATAAATGATAAGTTGATTGTAGAAATTACGAAGAAAGTTAAAGTTGTACGAATGTTATCCCAAATCAAAGGTAAAGTAATCATAAAGAACTGTCTGACTTTACTAGCCCCCTCAAGGCTTGCAGCCTCATATAGGTTTTCTGGAATACTCGACATACTCGACATATACATAACCATATAATAACCAATGGCCTGCCATACAAGGGCACCAATTATAGAATAGTTAATAACATCTGGATTTCCCATCCATTGTTGTTGTAAAGACGAAAGTCCAATCATACCAAAGAACGTATTTAAAATACCATTCGTAGGTTGATAAATAGCTGAGAAAATACCTACAATAACAACAATACTCAAAATGTTTGGAATGTAGAAAATAACACGGAAGAAGTTTTTTCCAACAAACTCTTCACGAGTTAATAATGTCGCAAACAATACGGCCAACACCAAAGTGATGATCGTGATCAATACAACATACAAGATTGTATTTTGCATAGCCTCAATAAAACGCATGTCGTTAAAAAGAACCTTAAAGTTGAAGAACCCGGCAAAAGTGGCATCACTTACGAAATTGCTCTTTTTAAAGAATGCTGTCTTAAATACATCAATTGTTGGAATCACCATGAAAATGACGACTAGAATAACGGCTGGTGCAAGACACGCAAATACGAAACGATTTTGTGCTTTCTTTTTATTCATGAGTTTACCTCCCATCTCTTAAAAAGCGACGAGCAACAATTTGCTCATCGCTTTCAGTTTAATTATTCAGTTACAGCTTTGTTTTTAGATAATTTAGCCCAAGCATCTACTAATTTGCTTTGGTAATCTTTTGCAGTTAATTCACCAGTAGCTAAAGAGTCAATTGAACCAAATACTGTTGCAGCACGGTCAAAGTCTGGTAAGTTATCTGTGTTGTAAGGAGCAAATGCACCTAATGCAGCAGAAGCAGTGTCATATACAGAGAAGAATTCTTTTGTATATCCATCTTCCATAGCCGCAATTGTGTCTGACATATGTGTAGTTGGAACAATGTTTCCACCTTCAGCCATGATCTTAACACCTTCATCAGAATAGATAAACTTCAAGAATGCTTTCGCATCATCTACGTTTTTAGCTTGAGCAGGAATCCATACTTGTTCAGTCATAGAACCAACAAAACGTTCACCATCTTTTTCTAATGCAGGCAATGGAAGTAATCCCCAATGATAATCTTCAGGAGTTGTATCTGCCATTTCATTAACTACCCAGTCACCATTAGGCATGAATAACGCTTTTCCATCAATGACAGCCTGTTGGTTCATTGTGAAACCATCTTTCGCATTCGCATTTGCGACTGTATCAGAATATAAATAATCAGGACTTACTAATTTAGTTAAAATATCGATAGCTTGTTTAGCACCATCTGTATTCCAAGCATCCTTGTCATAATTTAATACATTCGTTAATAATTCTTCTCCACCAGTTTCTTTCAACAATGCATTTAATGTGTTGTCAAAATAACCATTTGTTGGATAAGTAAATAATGCGATACCATCTTTCTTAGCTTGATCACCTAAAGCCCAGAATTCTTCCCAAGTTGTTGGAAGTTCATATTTCTTTCCTTCTCCAACCAATTCAGTATTATAGAAGAATCCAGCTGGAGTTGTCTTAAGTGGCATCAAATAAGATTTTCCATCACCATAATATTGTACGATACTACTATTTGCATAGTTTTCATCCATACCAACTTCTTCAACTACATCTGAAATATCCAATACTTCATGAGTATTTAATTGAGTTTCAGTATATCCAGAAGGCTGACCTAAGTTATAGTAAACAACATCAGAATATTCACCCTTCGCATTTTCTTTATTCAATACATCAGGCAATTCTTTTTCAAAACGCAATTGAACATCTACATCCGGATTTGCCTTTTCAAAAGCCTTAGCCAATTTTGTGAATACTTCTTCACCATTACCACCAGAGAAAGAATCAAATTTTAATACACGCTTATCTCCAGAATCAGAATTTTCAGCTGGTTTGCTAGAACATCCTGCTAGCATAGATGCTGCCATCGCAAATGATAACCCAGCAGTTATAACTTTTTTCATACTTTACCTCCTCATAAATTCGTATGAACCTCTTTTGACAAGTCTAGTATAGTCTATTTGAAAGCGATTTATCATAAAAATATAGCTCTATATTTTAGATATATTGCGATTTAATAATTTTGACAACAAAATTGATAAACAATAGAAAATAATATATAATAATACAAAAAGAGGTGTTTTTATGAGTACACAACGCTTTCAAATTGACCAAGTCGACTTCAACAAAGCCCGACCAAAACTACTATATATAACCGAATCCAAGTTCGATCACGAATGGAATTCCACCCTACATACCCATTTATACACAGAAATGTTCTATGTGACAAAGGGCCATGGACTTTTAAGTTTAGACAACAAAAACTATCCCGTAAAAGAAGACGACCTCGTTATTGTCAATCCATTGGTATCCCATACCGAGCGTGGTATTGAAAATGTCAACTTCGAATACATTGTTATGGGAATTGAAGGCATCACCTTCTTTTCAAAAGAAGAATATGAAGAACAGGGTTGCAGTATTGCCAACTATTATGAATACAAACACGAAGTACTATTCTATCTAAAAACCATTCTAATGGAAGTTAAGGCTAGAGATACTGAATATCAATCCTTATGCCAAAACTTACTAGAAGTATTACTGATCAACCTGATGCGTAGGGCCAACATTAGTTTAAAATCTTCACCCGTTAATAAAGCCAACAAAGACTGTGTCTATATTGAAAAATATATTGATGCTCACTTTAAAGAAGATATCACACTAGACACTTTAAGTGAACTCACTTTCTTAAATAAATATCACATTGTACATGCCTTTAAACAATATAAGGGAATCTCCCCCATTAACTACATGATTCAAAAGCGGATTCAAGAAGCTAAAGTTCTACTTTCTACAACCAATCTTCAAATTTCAGAAATATCCATCATCATAGGATTTACAAGCCAATCCTATTTTGCCCAAGCCTTCAAAAAAGCAACAGGCATTTCACCTATTCAATTTAGAAAAAATCATAGTGAACAATAGAAAAAGGAGCGACTGCTCCTTTATTTACATAATACAGCACGATATTTTTCAACAATGTCCCGATATTCTTCATCCGACAACTTTTTTCGCCTGGATTCATAGCGAATACACCGCCCCATTCATATCCATCCTTATATTTAGGAACTAAATGGAAATGAAGATTTCGTGCATAGCACAAGCTACCCTATTAATATCCTCCATATAAGCAGCTCTTTCCTGGGCCGTCAACTCTGTAATTTCACTCACATGCTTCTTATGAGCCACAATCACACGACCAGGATGAGACTGTTCTTTAAACAAATACACTTTTGAACTTTCTAGTTCACAAATTTTAATTCCGAAAGCAGCGACTAACTCACCTTCCATGCAATAAGCACAATTTTGATCTTTCAATTTTTTACCTACTCTTCCCGAAGCTATAATACCGCAATTTGTAAATGATTACATTTTTTATTTTTATTTTCAAGTGTACATTTGATAACAATATGCTTTCTTTTCCTATAGAAACGTGTTATAGTAATTATGTTGATTAAGTTAAGACTCTAACCCTTTCAATTAACTTTCTCAACATTCCCATTTCTGGACCGGGCCCATTCCGGTCCTTTTATTTTGTCACAAAAAATGTTTTTTTTGCTGATGAAAAATTAATATTATGGTAATATATCAATGTTGGTTATTTTAAATAATCAACCCTTTAGCATTAGAGCTGGTACCATTTCACAACTTACTCAAATCCAGCTCTATTTTTTGTTAAGAATTCTAAAATTATAAATGCAGGAACACACAAAGTTCCTGTTTTTTGTTTTAAATTGATTTGAATACAACTTCAAGATATTATATACACAGTATTAGATGGTATTAGAGGTATATATGATAAACAAAACTTTGGACTACTATAATAAGAATGCTGAATCCTTTATTCAAGGAACTGTATCAGCAGATTTAAAAGATATACAAGATAAATTTCTAAAAGAATTATCCGGAAATAAAATATTAGATTTTGGATGTGGATCTGGAAGAGATACTAAATGTTTTATTGAAGCAGGCTATGATGTTGAAGCCATTGATGGATCTTTGGAATTATGTAAAAGTGCCAGTGCATATACTGGTATTCAAGTAAAACACATGTTGTTTCAAGATTTGGATAAACAAAATTACTATGATGGAATTTGGGCATGCTCTTCTATATTACATTTACCAAAATCCGAATTAAAAGATGTCTTATCAAAAATGAGTAAGTCTTTAAAAGATGATGGAATTATTTATACATCCTTTAAATACGGAGATTTCGAAGGTGAAAGAAATGGAAGATTCTTCACAGATTTCACTTTAGATATTTTCAAAGATTTCATTCATGATGTAGATACCTTAATAATTAAAGAATACTGGATTACAACAGATGTAAGACCAGGAAGGGAGGAAGAAAAATGGTTGAATCTACTCCTTCAAAAGACCCATTCTTAGTTGAACATACTGATTTTTCTTTAAGAGAAAAAATCAAATATCCAAATGGTGGAATATCTAATTTCTATGATAATGGAAAAGATATGGTCATTATTGATGAAGATATTTGTGAGCACAAGAGTAATGATCCTGTATTTTCATATATGCTGATCACAGATAAGCAAAATAATTATATGCACCAGTTTAATAGAGTTTTCCGTTTCTTAGGCTACTCTCATTTAGAAGTCGATAAATATCTTTCTAGAAAAGAAATTGTATTGCCTACTAGTTATACAAGAAGTATTGGAGACAGAAGTGAACAATCCGATGTATCTCCATTAGAACTGCATTTCGAGAAGAGTTTTTCAAATGCTTATGGCATGAATGCACTTAAATACATTTCTAGAGAATATGGTATTTGTGATGAAAATGGAAAGAATTATTTCCTTGATTATTTTGTGCGAACAAAAGATGAAAAATATGCAGTGGAAGAAAACGGTGTAACGTATCATCACCCTCAAATTATTGGTGAAGAAAAATATAAAAAACAATTAACAAAACAAAACACATGTGCCTCATGGGGAATCAAATTATTCCGTTTTTCTACTGAAGATTGTGCATTTGAAAATCGCATTGAAGATGATATTAAACAATATTTTGGAAATGATGCTTCTAAATTTATTGATAACGGTTTAAAAATAGACAGATCCGTTGAATTATATGAACATCAATCCATTAGTTTACAAGAAATCCAGAAAAGAAGAGATGCTGGAATTAAAGCATTTTTGATTGTATTACCAACAGCTGCTGGTAAATCAAAAATTGTTGAGGAAGATTTACGTGAGTTTGCCAAGAATAAGAAAAGTTTTAAAGGATTAATATTAGTTCCAGGAATCAATATTTTGGCAGACTGGAATCAGAGAGTGCATAATTCTTTACCTGAACTAGAAGATAAAATTGATATAAGAACCTATGCATATATGGCAAGACATTATACAGAATTATCTTCAGATTATTATAATTATATAGTTGTTGATGAAGCTCACCATGCGGTGGCTCCAATACTAAAAAGAGTTATTCAATATTATAATGCAGATTTCACAATAGGATTGACTGCAACAGACCAAAGACCAGATAAGAAAAAATTAGAGACTGTGTTTGGAAGCTATTCCACTTCTCTATCTTTAAAAGAAGCTATGGAAAAAGGGATTGTTGCCAAGGCAAATGTATATCGAATTGAAACAAATATTGATCTTTCTAAAGTTCGTTTTAATGGTAAAGATTATGTAAATGCAGATTTAGAAAAAAGGATACGAGTAACTTCTAGAAATGAATTAATTGTAGATGTACTTAAAGAATACCTCACTTCTGGAGAAGCTAGCTTACGCCAAGGTGTTATCTTTTGTGTTAATGTTTCTCATGCAAATGAAATGGCTCGCCTTCTTAATAAAGCAGGAATTGTTGCGTCTAGCTATACTGGACAAACAAAAAATCCTACATCTGTCATGGATGATTTCAAAAACAAAAAAATCCGATTCCTTTGTACTTGTAACATGATTTCTGAAGGATGGGACTATCCTGAGCTTGGCATTTTAGTTATGGCTAGACCTACTCTTTCTAAAGTTCTGTATCTACAACAAATAGGTAGAGGGCTACGAAAAACTGATACAAAGAAAAATGTGATTGTGATTGATGTTGTTGATGAATATGGAGCTATGATCAAAGCTTGTAATATGCATACTATATTTGCGAATCCATATTATGTACCATTTGGTGATATCACGATAACAAATTACACACCTGGCGAGATGTTAGTTGTGGATGGAATTGAAGAACGAATTGAGCGTATTACTGAAGTGGATATCAACACATTTGAAGATAAGTATGGTGATTACCTAAGTCAAGAACAACTCGCACGAGAATACTTTATCAATACCGGAACTGTAACAAGTTGGATTAAAAAAGGAAAAATCAAGCCTAGTGTAGAATACAAATTTGGAAGTAAATCTTTATATTTATTTAGTCCTGATGATGTTGAAAAGTACAGAAAAGAACTAGGTATAAAAGAACACAACAATGATACAATCAAACAAGACTTCTTTGAATTCTTAGAAGAAAGAGATTATTCATTGTCTTATAAAATGCCATTCTTGTTATCCTTTGTTAAAAATATTGATTCAATCGGTGATGCTAAAATAGATGATGTTTTGAATGACTATATTGCATTCTATCAAGACAGAATCGATAGAGGACTACAGGTTGATCGTAGTACATGTCCATACAATGAAACTACTCTAAAAGATAGAAAAGCAATCTGCAGAAATATGTTAACAAATCCATTTGAGAAATTTGAACGAAAAAGATTCTTATATTATTCAAAAGATTTAAGTATTATCGCAATGAATCATGCTCTGTACAGTAAGATGACTAAAGAAGATTGGGATAGAGTTAAATCACAAATGCAGGAAGATCTAGAACACTATTATTCTAATATGGGTGGAATTTAAAAATCATTATTTAATCACGGCTATATCAAATTGGCCGTGATTTTTATTTGCAATCAAATTCTAGGGACTCAGCAGCGAGCACACCTGCGGCAATTACAAAATTTTATTAGTCAATCTTAAAACCTCTTGCATAATGTTATTCGGTGTAATATATTATTGCTATGAATTGCGGTGGTCGTCTTCGGACAACACCTAGAAGGAACCTGATGCGTCGGGTTCTTTTTCTTTTTCCAAAAAATGTAGACATCTATTTGAAATTCTCGATTCAAGAGAAGAAAGAAAATCGACAGTGTTGGTTTCTCAAATCCCAGTAAAAGAATAGTACGATTTATTTAAGGATTATACATACGCTGACGCGTGTTTAGATCGAGTTATATGTGAAGCATATCGTCTAGAATTTAAAGGTGAATCAATAAGAAATTAAATCAAAAAATTGATGTACCGGTTGACCGCTATAGATACACCGATGATGCGCTACACACGTACCATTTTCCGTCATATGTAAAATCTGAAATGAATCTTGTGACTACATCAATATTTCGTTTATTAATATAATGAAAAACAGAAATTCTCAAACATCAGTTCAAGAATTTGTTTTAAATCTCGCACAAAAAAAACACCTCCAATTCGCAAGATCTATAGAACTTAATATTCTACAAATACATCTTACAACTGAAAGTGTAGAAACGGCTCTGATTTATGGGTTGTGTGGCTCTAAATGATGAAATGAGTGGCTCTCAGTGCTGGACGGTGTGTCTCTGAATGCGTGGAAAACTCAGTAAATATATGTTAATTAACCAATCTTAATAAAAGTATAAAATAGGCAAAAAAAGAATTATTAAAAATATTATATTTTAATAACTCTTTTTTAAATATAAGTCAATAATGGATTTATTTATTTATTTATTTATTAATAAATCTATTATTGTTTGCGACAAATCTCTTACTGTTTCAGCACTAGAAAGTATAGTTTCTGCATGAATCAACAATAAACCAACCTCCAGTTCACCATTTGCATCTAATGTTAGTGCCTTTTGATGTGAAATTGAAGCTTGTTGAATCGCGTCATTACCTTCTTTTAACAATTCACTAGGATCACCTTTTGCTTTCGCACATTCAATCGCTTCTAAAAAGCAACTTTTTGCTGTTCCAGCAAACGAAATGATTTGAAAACATGTCTGTTCATATACTTCATTCATTATTTTAAATTCTCCATGATTTGTTTATAAACTTTAGATCCATCCATCATCCCATATGCTTGCATATCTATATCAAGTACTGGAATAGAACCAGAAGCATCTTGTACCTTTTGCTTCATATAACGAATTTGTGGTCCTAATAAAATAATATTTGAATCCAAAATATAATCATTAGCAACAGCAATAGCTACTGCTTTCACATTCATCTCCACTCCATTTTTTTCTGCTTCTTGTTTAATTTTTTTGCACATCATAGATGTAGATGCACCTTGTGAACAAATTAATAATACATTAATCATCTTTTTCCTCCTTTAAATATGACTCTAATATCGCTAATACACTTTCAATTAAGTTTATACTATTTCCAATAAAGTAATTTGGCGCCTTGTTCTTTTTTTTACCATTTTTTATGACAATATGATTCTTTACATGTTTGCATAGTGTACTGTTGATTGTAGAACTCAGCGCATATATCTTGTAATTCATTTTTTTACATCGTTCTTCAATAAATATAAGATCTGTCGTTTCTCCAGATTCACTCACAAATAATATCAAAGATTTTCTTGAATTCAAAAAATCCAAAGGGCTTTTATTTGTTGAAAAATAATCCAATTCCAATAGCTTATCTCTTAAATATTGTGCAATATAGTCTGAATAGCCAATCCCAATAACATGTATTCTCTCATATTCACCACTTGCAAGATCACGAATAAAATTATCAATCACATCTAATGAACGTTCTTCAATGATAATCGAACGAATAGCATCAGATGCTTTATAGTCAACATTAGTTGTACTATCAATCTTCAACGCATATAATAATTCACTATATCCCTCGTATCCAAGTTTTTTAGCAAGACGAATAACACTAGTCGTTGACACAAAGGAAGCAGATGCAATCTCTCGAATTGGAATTTTGTAATATCCTTTGAACATTCGATTCGAAATTTCATTTAAAATCGTTAAATCTGTTTGACTCAAATTGTTTTGTTTTGCAATCTCTTTAATATTCATAAATCTCCTCTGTTGGAGTATTATATCACACCAACTTCTGTTTTTGATATTAAATCATGAATCATTTTTTTCTTTGGAGTGACAAACATACAGATTATTGAAACGATGCCAATAAAAGCCGAAAAATAAACCATATATTGAACTAAATCACGCGATACATATAACAAAAATACGTTTCTTATATAGTTGCTCAAAGGATTTAAGCATCCTTCTAGGATAACAATTCCAAATAAATTACGAACAACTAATTGAGTAAAAGTTAACTTACCAAGCGATTTTACTTTAATTTTACATATTTTTTTTCCAATTGTTTTTCCATCCCACAATAAAGGTAGAACACAAGTATAAACTATAAAGAAAACACATAAAATCAATAATATTTGTATTTGCGTTCTCGAGTTAAAATATTGAATTGGAATTAAATTACTAACAACAATACCTTCTTGAATATAATATGAAATAACTAAAATTAAATTCATAATGAAATACATAATATACCAATCTAGTACATATGCTATAAATCGTCTCAACATTGTGTTCTACCTCCTTATTTATTTATTCACCTGTTCTTCTTCTACATATTTTTTATCCAATGTTTTAATAAACGGATAATAAATCAAACCAGCAATAACCAAAATTACAATTTGTAATATTCCACCACGAACATCAGAACACATCATCCATCCTCCAAAGAAGAATGGCATTGTCCAAGGAACCGCAACACCAGTTGGTAATGGAACGATTCCCAAAGCCATAGAAAAATATGCAATTGAAGTACATACAATCGGAACTAATACAAATGGAATTACCATGACTGGATTCATTACCAAAGGAAGGCCAAAAATAATTGGTTCGTTCACATTGAATATTCCAGGAATTAATCCTCCTTTACCGATAGTCTTAATACGCTCAGATTTACAACATAAAGCCATTTCTACAGCTAAAGGTAAAGTCAACCCTGTTCCACTTAAAAAGATAATCATATTTGAAAAATCATTCGTTACAATATATGGTCTCAAGGCTAACGGATCTGCTTGATATACAGCTAAGTTCGCATCACGTGCTGCATACCATACAGGAGTCATAACACTTGAAACAACATTTGTTCCATGCAATCCAAAGAACCATAAGAATGAATTCAAGAATGTTGCAATCATCGTACCAACAAAAGAAGTTCCTAACCCTGTTAAAGGTGCTTGCAATAAACCGTAAATTAAATTTGAAGCCGTTTCAAATGGTGTTATCATAATTAGATAGCGGACAATCAAAAATACAATCGCACAAATCAACGATGGAATTAATGCAACAAACTGATCTTGTACAAATGATGGAATATTCCCAGGTAACCTAATAATGATATTTTTCTTTATGCATAATGTGTAAATTTCAACCGATATAATTGCAACAATGATAGATAAAAACAATGAAGATGCACCAAATTCATTCACTGATAGCATTCCATTTTCATCTAATGCAATCAATAGGAAATAAGTCATTAAAGAAGTTACAACACCTGGTAATGGAGAAATTTCGTTTTTTCTACATAACTCATATGCCGTACCAAGCATTGTAATAATTCCAATCAAGCCGAATGTAGCTGGATTTAATACGTTCCAATTCCAGTTTTGCCAAATATCTTTACCAAAAATATTTACCATTAAATTTTGGTAACTATCCAATGGAAAGTCACTAATAATACATGCAAATGCTCCTACCAATAATAGAGGAATCGTCAACATAATTCCATATTGAATAGATGATAAATATTTGTTTTGTTCAAAAAAAGCTGCAACTGGATAGACTTTTTCTTCTAACCATTTTGTAAAATTATTCATTTTCTTTTTAGCTCCTTATCATTTAAACTGTGGCCAGTATTCGCCATTTACATCAATAAATCTTTGAATTAATTTTTTCGCTAATTCAGCATCTCTAACAATTCTATTTTCAGTAAACGCTTGTAGCAATTTCAAAGAATTTTTTTCCAAAATTGCATCAACCAATAGTTTTTCGCATGCAAATTGATTTTCTAATAACCCCTTTTCAAAAGCTGGAACCGTGCCATAATTCAGTGGAACAATTTCTTCTTTTCCAATACGACATGCAACTTCTAACATCATTTCATTATCTAAGTTTGGACAAATTCCATTATTTTTCGTCATTACCAATGCAATATCGTTTGAATTATTGATAATGGATAATACAAGTTCAACTAAATAAGCGGCATGCACATCATTATCTGCGTATACAGTTGCTGCAGCTTGTGGATTGTCAACTGCATAATTTGGATTGATTTTCGAACTTATGTCGTATTCAGTTCCTTTCATTCTTCCTAATTCAGTAATTTTTTTACAATATTCAAACACCATTTTTTCTCTTCCATTAATAACTTCGTCATAACGTGTATGTTCTAAACTATAATGAGTCAATGATTTATTTGGATAAATATAATACAAGTTATATGTATTTGGTAGAGAATAAGGAAAATCGTGTAACATTTCTAAATGATTCAAAAAAGTAATTCCCCAATGATCATCCTTGCCTTTAATTTTATTTTCAAATTGTTCATGAATTTGTTCATAATGTGATTCTACATATTGTAGTAAATCAGGTAAATAATCATGACCTGTTTCCTTATCATATAAACCAGTAAACCAGCCTAAATGATTCAAGCCAAAGTATTTAGGATATATTTGTGATCGTTTCACATTAATCAATGGTAGATATGCATCTAAAACTGAAGTAGGCATATCACAAATATTTACTAATTTTTTATCATATGGAAAAATTCGCTTTGTTGCTTCCGCTACAATTGCAGCAGGATTCGAATAATTAATAATCCACGCATCTTTTGAATAAGTACGAATATCTTTTATCAAATCAATCATTTGAACTACACTTCGAACACCATATGATAATCCTCCAGGCCCACATGTTTCTTGTCCAATGCAATTAAATTCATATGGAATTTTTTCATCATTATTTCTTTGATCCATTCCACCTGCACGAATTTGAACAAATGCAAAATCAATACCATCAAATGCTTCTTTCGGATCTAAAGTATAAGAATACTCTAACTCTGGGTAATATTCTTTAAACATTACTTCTCCAAATTTCCCAACAATTTCTTGTCGATTTTTATCAATATCGTATAGTACCAACTTTTTAAGTGGAAAATCTTTCTGCATCATACACAATAATTCCATCATATCTGGAGTATAAGTACTTCCTCCACCGCAAATTGCAACCGAATATTTTTTCATAATAGTTATTTTGTTCTCCTTTTTAATATGACTTAATCTTCGAAGAATTAATCTAATGTATACAACTTTAGTATAATTTACAAAATAAAAATGTAAATAGGTTAACGGTTTTCTGTATTTTGTTGTGAAAACAGTAACCTGTTACGTATATTTAAAAAATATAATATACGACCACGTGACGTCCCCAATTAATAGTTTAACTTTGAGAACGTTAATAAATAAGCTATAAATTTGGTAAACTTGTTATGGTCAGAAAGCAAGAAAATACTTAGAAATTTTCAAATAGGTACTCACAAAAATAAAACAGAATTCCAAACATCTATGCTCAGTTATTTTTTACTTTTATGTTCTAAAAAAAGATATCTCATGATTAAAAAGTGACTGTCAAACTTAGAATATAACTGATAATAAGATTAATTATAGGCTTAACAGATACATTGGTGACTTGTCAATATAACCGACATTAATGGCGTCTATTTAAAATTTGTTGTATAGGTGTAACCGAAAGAGAGAATACACCTATGACAAAAAAATTCAAAATATTTAAACTAAGATACAATTGCTGCGTTACAATCTTTTCAAATTGAAAAGATTGATTGTGAAATCACTGATTTTTTAGATACAAGCAGTAAAATGGATACTTATCATTTTGAATACTGTCCTAAACGCGGATGTTATCACCCTCATTTGGTTAAAAGTGGCTTTGCCAACTCTGGTAAGCAGATGCTTCGTTGTAAAGAATGTGGAAAACGTTTTGTTATTGACCATGATCAGCTTACTTTTTATTCTCACTAAGATCAATCTAAATGGAATGAACATAATGTTTTTAATATGCGCCATAAACTATCGGTTAGTCAAGGTAGAATGAAGTTGAAATGGATAAAAATATACTCCATACAATCGTAAGGTAATTAAAATTGATAGAGTAGAACCGAAACATCGTGGAACACCTGCTACAAAAAGAGGCTTGTCTAATCACCAGGTATGTATCATCTCTGCAATACAGAGATTTGGTCATACAATTGCCAGAACATTAAATTATGGCAAGCCATCATCTCTAGATCTATTAAGATTTGGTGAATGTCTTGAATCAAAATCTTTTGTAATACTAGATGGTTCTAACAGTTACAACGAACTTTTAGGAAATAAGAACTGTACTAAGAAAGTGTTAATCAGTCATGAGTCTTATGATAAGTTCAATCATTTAAATACAGTGAACAGCTTTCACAAATTGATTAAAGAAAGGTTGCAAAAATACAATAGAGTAGCATCAAAATACATAAACTAAAACGGTTCCCACAAGTAAGGATCACAACTGTCACGTTGTTGTCCTCCTTATGGATACCATTTTACTTATTTCGTTATAATTCCTTTTCTATTTATCCTTGAACCAATTCAATGATTTGTGATTCAAACATATGATGGAATAAAGCTATTACTCTACCTACTCCTAGTACCGCAATTACAGTGCCAATTCCTATTCCTAATATTGTATGTGCAAATATCAGGCTGATACATATAGTCATGCATACACATATACAATCAAATATATTTTTTGTAAGACCAACACTTTTATTAAACTTTCCCGCCAATGCTTGCACAATTCCATCTCCTGGATTTGGGACAAACTGCATACTTAATGACATGGCAGCACCTACTCCTGTACAAATGATGGCCATAGCTAAGATTAGTAATTGGATTCCAAATTGATTGGATGTGGGAATATAAGTCGAATAGATATTTAATAATCTTGTAAATATTAAACTTAGTGGTAACTGTAATAAATCAGATAAAATTCTTTTTTTATTTTTTTCACTTATATGAATCCAGATTTGTATAAACACAAACACTACATATTCAATAAATGTTAAATCTCCAAAATTCAATCCTGTTATCTGTGAAATACTATAGGGTACTGAAATAATAGGAGATACACCAAGATTCGCTTTTGTATTTAGTGTTAATCCTAAAGCTAAAATAAACATTCCCACAACATATACAACTATACGTTTCGTTTTATTATTCAAAATCATCTTCCTTCCCTTAAAAAACTAGGCAAATCGCCTAGTTTTGTTTTTATTTAAAATATGAAATTTTAAAGCCTTCTTCCAAATACTCTACATCAAGATTCGGAAGCTTATCATTGAAATAATTCACCATGTTTTTTAAACCACCAATTTCACAACCAGCATGATTCACTACAATCATAGGCAAATCATGATCAATCGCATATTGAGCATCTTTGTAGTTTGTGATTCCATCATCTGCCACAATAACTACGTCTGGATTGAATTCTAACATTTCAAAGATATCCGTTCCAGCACCAGTACCAATGGCTAAATGAGATACTTCTTTATTTACATCTCCAAATACATAAACTCCCTCTTCACCATCTTCTTTTAATACATTAGCCACATGCGTTGCTAATTCTGAAACAGTTTGTTTAGGAATATTTGCAGATTGATAATATGAGTTAATCACTCTATCCTTAAAATCAAAGCCAAGTTTTTTAGCCCATACATCACTCACACCATATTCAGGAATAGAATCCCAAACATCATGACAACGATACACACAAATATTACCCTTACTTAATAAGTCTTTCTTATATTTTATAGACTCTACTAATTTAGTTTCCAAATGCGTACCCGCAGTATAGAAAATATTCTCATGAGAAACAATAAAGTTAATTCCCTTTTCCAATGCCTGTTCAATCACCCTATTTGTAGCCACCCAACAAACACCAATCTTCTTTACTTCTTGATCATCATCACCAAATAAAACACGATCCCTTGTACAACGATTCCAACGTACCCAAGTACCCTCACTCTTTAAACATTCAATTACGTCTTTAATCTTCATGATTAATACCTACTCAGGAATTACAGCTTCAGCAGTATATTTTAAATCGCTACCCATTTGATAAATAAAACGAGCATACATATCTGTGCCATAAAAATCTACTTTTGTATCATACCAATCCGGATGTGCAATAATACGATTGGCGGTATCCATAATATATTGAAGTGTTTTTGGATGTAAATCAATCGTTCCATGACCAGGGAAAAGACCTGACACTTCTTCAATTCTTGGCATAAAATCTTGAATTGCATCTCTTAATGAATTGATTGTACAGAACTGTGGATATTCTTTATTATCACCAAACGCACTTGTTACATCTCCAATAAAGAAACATCCTGATTTATGATCTAAAAATCCTGATTGCCCTGCCGTATGACCTGGTAAATGAATCAATTCAACAACATGTCCTTGTCCTAAATCAAACAAATGATGATTTTCCACTCCAATAACTTCATAAAGCGTATAAGGTGGCAAATCCTTTTTATCAAACCATGTATAACAAGGTTCTTTATTCTCATCCAAAATGAAATCCAGTGTATCTTCAGGTTTTTGGTGTTCTTGAATCGTCTTTTGATCTGCATAATGACAATACACTTTATCAAAATGACTATTACCTGAAATATGATCCACATGAGCATGTGTATTACAAACAATAACTTCTTTATCACCAATTAATTTATGAATTAAACCTTTTAAATCACCCAATCCAAAAGCAGTATCAATTAACAACGCTTTTTCTGGTCCATCAATTAAATAACACCACATTTCAGCAGTACGAATACCATCATAGAAAATACAATATACATCTTCTCTAAATTTATAAACTTCTGCATATGGATTAATTTCTGGATAAAATTGCTTTAAAGTACTATATTCACGCAACACTTTTAAAAATGACCATCTTGATGGTTTTTCTTTTTCTGGATTCAATAATTTTGTCTTTAAATCCGATTTGATATATCTAGGATCCTGCATATTCGTCCTCCTATTTTTAGATTACATATTTTTTAAACAATAAATCACGATTCAATTTATATTCCGAATCAAAGTATTCTTCTAATGAATCATACTTTTGTAATATGGCTTCAAATGAAGATTCCAATAATTCAGTATGAACCGAACATACATACATCAAAGTATCTTTTACTGGTTGTGGATAATCAGACTGTAGTAATTTAGGCATTAAATGATTTTTAACCGATTCATTACTCTTTAAATAATCATCGAATATTGTTTGTTTGTCACAACCAAACAAAGATAAAACCAATGCTGCAAATATACCCGTACGATCTTTTCCTCCACCACAATGAAATAAAATGCCATCATCTGTTGTTTCCATTAATGAAAACATGTTTTGGTAAGCCGTATTTGAGAAAGGAATAACTTTATATCCATTGACTATAAAAGAAGATAAACCAATTATTTCCTCCGTAGAAGATTGTTTTGTCACAAGTCTAGGAAAATAAAAATCATTGATTCCTGTTTCTGGCATTAAACAACACCAATTATGACGCGTAAATCTTGGATCACACACATAGTTATCTTCTTCTCTTTCTGAGTCTGAACGAAAATCAATTATTGTACGAACACCAAGATTATAAAGTTCATCCCAATCTTCTTTTTGAAAATCAAATGGAGCTTCTGAACGAAATAATTTCTTTTCTCTTATTTTTGGATATACATCATGTAAATCTCTAAAATTTGAAAATCTCATATTACTTCACAATATATTTATAGTTGTCACCACTCTGTTTAAACCAAGCAGGAACATGACACTGAGCAGCCTCATCCAAATACGTTAACATATATTCCATTCCAGGCTCTTCCAAGTTAAAGTGTCCCATACCTAGTGCAACACGATTCTTATCTAAGCAGCCACTATCACGAATATATTCTGCATAAGTAAAATCAATCAATTCCATAGTTAATAAACAGTCAATATCACTCTTATCCGTATTCACAATTTGTTCTTTAGCATCACCAAATACATGGAATAATACAGCAGCCTTTTTAATTTTAGCCTGATCATTTCCAATTAATTTAATACCATTCAAATTACAAGTATCAACCAATTGCTTAGCTAAATCTGTAGCCTCAATCGCATGATCAAATTCATATGCTGTAGAACACTCAAGCGTATCATCCATTGAATTTACTGTGTTTTTGATCATCTTATCCCAATTCATCTTCTTAGCTAATCCAAGGAAAATACCATCAATATAAGATCCGTTATATGGAATTCCTGAATGAATGTAATCATGATTTCTCCAAACCACAATTCCATGATCATCCAACAATTGTTTTTTCTCTAAATATACTTCATTTTTAGATTCTTCTAGCCAATCTGTATGATCACCATGATTCCAAAACAAGGCTTCATGACAAATAATAAAATTAGCACCTTTTTCAATCGCAAAACGAATTACATCCACACTAGCCCAGCAAGTCGTTACAACACCTGTACACTCTTGATTGGCATCCCCATAAAGAATTTGATCTCTCGTAGTTGCCTCATCAATCGTTCCATATCCTTTATGATACTTTTTAATATTTTCAATCATTTGATTAATTAGCATAGTTGCCTCCTATTCATCATCTTCATCAACACTAGCAGCCATTTTATTGACATACACCAATTGATTTTTACAGTCCATTAATACTTGTTCTACTTTTTCAGAAGTTAAACACTCATCTTCTGGAGCTAAAACAAGAGATAAAGCCATAGGCAAGTTCATTCCACAAATCACATGAACTTTGTCTGACATGTAAGGATAGAATTTTTGATAAACACTTCCTCCCATCATGTCAACGAGTACAACAACTTCATCTTCATCATCAAAAAAAGCAAATAATTCAGCTACTACTGTGTCAATGTCTTTTGTTTCATCATCCAAATATGCATTAATATCATAAATAGTCTTTGTTGCTCCTGTTAAAAAATCAACAGTATCTTTCAGCCCATAAGCCAATTTATGATGAGATGCAAATATAAATCTTCTCATTGTAATCCTCCCCTATTTCTTCACAAATAAATAGCTAAAGGAGCGCTTCTCCTTTAGCTACTTTTGTTATTAAGCAGTAAATATTCCAGTTGCAGCTCCAACCCAAGATAAAATGATGATGATTAAAATCATTTTTGTCATCTTCACTTGTTTTTTATTCATGAAGAAATAAATTAAAGCAACTGCGACAACTGGTAATAATTTAGGCATTACTCCATCAATTAAATCTTGAACATTCATTGTTACATCACCATTTGTGAATGATAAACCTGTTGACAAGTTAACAACAGAAGCAATCAATGCCCCAACAACAGTTAAACCTAGTACAGAACAAGCTTCAGTAAATACAGTGATTTTTTGACCTAATTTAGTAACAACATTAATACCCATGTTGTATCCCCATTCAACTTCAAGAATACGAATAGCTAAGAATGCGAATGTGAATACAGCCCACATGATGATACCTAGAGGATTTCCTTGCATACCCATACTAGCAGCAATAGAACCGAAGATTGTTGGAATCATTGCCCAACCAATTGTATCACCAATACCAGCTAAAGGACCCATGATACCTACTTTAAAGTTATTTACAGCTTCTAGTGAATCAATTCCACCCTCGTCTTCAATACCTAAAGCAGCACCCATAACAAATGGTGAGATCCAAGGCATTGTATTATAGTACTTCATTGCATTGTTTAATGAAGCTTTAAAATCTTCATCATTTGGATACATTTTACGTAATAAAGGATAAACTGCAAATGCATAAGAAGGAGCTAATTGTGTTTCATAGTTAAAAGTTGAAATACCAATCAACCAACGTTTAGCGGCCTGACGACAATCTTTTTTAGTTAAAACTTTTTCCTTACTCATCTTCTAGATCTCCTAAAGAACTAGCAGCACCTGCTGGAGCAGTTGCAGCTCTCATTTCTTTTTTATAAACTTCGTAAGCAGCAGCTAAACCAACTGCACCTACACCTAATACTGGAACATTTAAATAAGCTGTTAAAACAAATCCAATGATTAAGAATGACCAATATTTAGAAAGTGGCATGTACATCAATAACATTGCCATACCTACACCAGGAAGAACACCACCAGCAACTGATAAACCAGTTGTGAACCATGCTGGCATGAAGTCTAACACTGCATTTACAACTGTTGGACCAATCGCAACACATAAGAATACTGGTAATGCTGAACATAAACCATAGAATAAAGGTGATACTTTAACTAAGTTTAAGAATGATTTGAATTTACCTTCATCAATTAAACTCATTTCTTTGTGCATTAAGAAACCATTGAAAATTTTATAAATAACATCGAAGTTTACACCTAACATTGCAACTGGAAGACCAATTGCTAAACCAGCTTCCATTCCACGTCCTGTCGAACATGCAATAGCCGTTGCAATAATAGCAGCTACAGGATAATCCGGCATTGAAGATCCACCAACAGCTACAACTCCCATAGACATTAACTGAAGTGTTGCACCAATATATAAACCTGTTGCAGCATCTCCCATGATCAGTCCTACTAACCAACCACAAACAATTGTATTAAACGCAAACAATTGAAGGGTCACAGTATCAGTCATTTTCCAATACGCGACCAACGTAATTAAAATAATTTGAACGGCAGTCATAATTTTTTACTCTTCTCCTTTATGAATTTTATAAGCTGATTTTTGAAGTTAATGGCTCAGCCTTATCCGTAGTTGTAAATTGAACATCTACTTTTGTACCATTTTCAATTAACTTTTTGTATGTTTCCTTTTGTGAATCCAAAATACTAGCTCGTGAACTTACTGGAGTTCCCTCTGTCTTATTGTTACGAGTGATGCCCACTACGATACGAGGAATCTTTTGTCCAGCTTCTTGTAAGCGCAAAAATATTTCAGGCTTTTCACAAACAATGAAAACTTTGTGACTATCATATTTTCCAGCTTTGAAATTATTGATAGCTGTTTCCTCAGTGATGATAGAACAAGCCATACCTGCTGGTTTTCCTAATCGCATGCTTTCTTTAATGACAGGATCATTTGCAGTCTTATCATCAATAACCATAACACGTTGTGCTCCTGATTGAGGTGCCCACATAGTGGCTACAATTCCATGCAATAAACGATAATCAATTCTTCCTAAAACAATACTCATATTAATTATCTCCTTTCTTGTTTTCACCCTTTATATAGCAAAAGTCGTGCCAACTTGTGTCTTTTGAATCAAAATCATTCATTTTAAGCCTAATAAAGCGATTATTTTATTCAAAAATTTTTTAAAATTATTTTTTTAACACTCTAAATTCCATCCACAGACACTAATCACAGACACTAATTTCTATTCTGTCGTTCGTTTCTATTCTAAATTAAAAAGAACTACCTTGTCGATAGTTCAATTTCAATATTTGGACACTGTTTAGAATTCAATACATACTGAATATTCTTAGAATCCGATTGCTCATAAAAATGAATGGCTTTATCCAGTCCAATTGATAAACTCTTTCGCTTTATCAATCTCTCTTTTAGTATACTTGGATCTACATTTAGAAATACTGAATCATCACACAAAGGTAACAACTCATTCCAAGGTGCATCTTTAGATAATAAATAGTTTCCTTCAATTAGTACTATATCACTTTGAATATACACCTGATTTTCAATTGGATTATGAACCATTCGAGAATATATTGGCCAGAAACAATCTTCCTCTTTTGTTTTTAAAATATAAGATTTTAATTTTTCTACATCAAACGTATTACGACTCCCTTTTTCATTCAATAAATCATGTTTTTTCAAATAATCATTATAAAAATGAAATCCATCCATTCCAATTGTTTGAAATGTACAAGAAGCATTTAATGATTTAAATAACTCTTCTAGAAACAAAGCCAAAGTACTTTTTCCACTCCCTGGACAAGCTGCCAAATATACTATGACTCTTTTTTTCTTTGTTTCATATATATGAATCCATCTTTTAAGTAATGGAATCAATACATCATTTATATCATTTGAACTGTAATATGCATTTACTTCATTGCCATTCACAATGAATTTATTCATCATCTTCATTTGATTGTGACTCTTTCATGTTATTGATGTACATATAAATATATTCCGCTTCTTCTACAGGAATATCTATACGATAATACTTTTCTACTTTTTGGAATGACTCTTTTAATTGGTAATAAAATTCCTTAAACAACAAAGAACACTCGTCGATTGATTTTGTATATACATCAATGCCTTCTTTCAATACAAGTCTTTCAATCAAACAACAAATATGTACATATAATCCAAAACAGATATTGTTAGAGAATACTATGTTCATCTCCCTTTGAAGAACATTCAATGAATCCGCTACATATTCCAATAACTTATCTGGATTCAAGAAAGTCAAACTCATAATAATATTCGTTAAAGAGAAGTTCTTTAATAAGTTTTGTTGGAATTGATTCATTTCTGCAGGTGTAATCATACCTTCAAAATAAGTCCATAGAAAATCGAATGATTCATTCATAATAAAGTTTTCTAGAGAGACAAACTTTAAATTAGGAATCTTAGGATCTAATGTTCCAATTATACAAATCACTTCATAACGATCAAAGAAATCCGATTCCAATTGATTTTTTACCAACGTAGAATAATCATACGTCAAGACTTTAACAGGAATCTTTTCAGGTAAAGACTCCTCTAAAATCTCTTTTAATTTTTCAGCCGTACCCATTCCCGTTGCACAAGAACATAAAATAATTTTTTCTTTTTCTTTGCGTTCTGTAATTTTGTAATTTGTATCCAACATTCCAATAGACTCATCAAAAATGTGCTTCAATGGCTCATTTTTACTTATGC
Organism: Holdemanella hominis; assembly: GCF_014306155.1. Lineage (NCBI taxonomy): Bacteria > Bacillati > Bacillota > Erysipelotrichia > Erysipelotrichales > Erysipelotrichaceae > Holdemanella > Holdemanella hominis. Next base: position 46,418 of record NZ_JACRWH010000003.1, read on the forward strand.
CCTCACCAACGAACAACGCAAATTTAGTTGAAACATTATTTGCGATGGCAATGTTAAAATTGGTTATATGTGATAAATGATCATATATTTTTTCTAAAGATCCCATATCCACCAATAAAATCAAATCTTTTATTTTCGTATATCTATCAATAAAAGACTTTAACTTAACCAATATTTGGTCTGTTGTTGTATCCAAAGGCATATCAATTGCCTCAAACACATATTGCCCCAACATCTCATTTACACTGGAAGCTATTGAAGAAGCTGTCGCATATCCATGGGCAAGTATCACACCTACTCTTTGTTGCTGTTCAGATAATGTTAAAGCTTTAGATAAATATAACGCTAAACACGACAAGAAGAACTCATTCACATATAAATTTAAATGTGATTCTATCAATTCATTCATTGCTGAAACAAGTTTATATTCATTCACATAATATTTCTTGATTAAACCAATAAAAACATCATAAGAATCTGTATTTAATTTAGAGTATGTAGAATAATTAGAAAAATAATCCACTAAATACATACAAATCACATTAATATCTTTATCTTTTAAATTACATCGATACTTTTGATTCACCATTTCAATGATTGCTTTTAAAGAATCAATAATATTTATGTTTGAAGCATATAGTTCACTCTGATCAGAGAATAAAATCTGATTAATTTGTTTACTTACATGTAAATAAATATGATCAAAATACTCATCAATCAAGATTTCATTATTTTGAAGCTTAACCGTCCATTTATCTACTTCTTTTAATACCGTTTTATCTGTATCCTTTTTCGATTCCTCTTTTAATTGATCAATTGTCAACACATGATGTTCCATAAAAGAAATCGTGCGATTCGCAAAATTCAATGTATTCGGTAAATGTAAATTATTAATTTCGATATATTCTTTATTCTTATTCATAAATAAAGCTGTCATACATGTTTGTCGAATACAGTTTTCTAATTCTCCAACATTCCCTTCAAAAACAGTATTTAATAACGTTTGATAAGCCAATGAAGAAATTCTAATTTCCTTTTGGATTTGTTTTGATTCATATTCCAGTAAATAAACAATCAAATCCGCCTTTTCCTTTAATCCACGCTGTTCCAAAGATGGTATATGAATTTGAATAGGTATACGTCTTAACAATGTTTTCAATAAAGCTTTCTTTGGATCTTCTGTTGTCGCAAACACTAAAAACACATTTGAATGATAAACATTTTCATTATCACCAATCTGCCTGTAACTTCCATTATCCATAAACAAGAATAACTTTTCCTGGCATTCAGGTTTTAAACAATGCACTTCATCTAAAAACAACACACCGCCATCCGCTTGATGAATCAAGCCAGGATTATCATGGTCTGCACCAGTAAAAGCTCCCTTTTTATATCCGAATAAATAGGCGGTTAAAAGTTCTGGGTTATTGGCATATTCTGAACAATTGACATGGACAAATTCAGCATCCTTTTTTAAAATCCCCTGATTGATTCCATACTCATATATTTTTCTTGCAATCAAACTCTTTCCTGTTCCTGTTTGCCCATACAATAATGTTGGTAACCCATTAGGTGGATAACTAATACTAGCTTTACAAGTTTCAACAACGCCTCTTAAAGAACCATCATATCCATTCAAAGCTTGAAAATCTTTTTTATCTTCCACTTCTAAAAATTCCATTAATTCTTCAATAGATCCAAAAATATTTTTAGGAAGAGAAGTATTATATTGTTTTGAAATTACTTCTTTATCCAAAAAGAGTACTGGGCGAGAATTAATTTTAATTAAAGCCCCTGTATTATAGTAATCATTCAAATTTTGTGAGACCCAATTTCGTGAAAACCCCAATACTTTACCTACAATAAGCGCACTGTTTTTTTCATATTCTCCACTAATTGTATTTTCCTTTATATACTCACTAAGTTTTGTTTCCATAATCTACTCCAATGTTTTCATGGCCTCCATGATTTGCGGATATGTTGCTAAACCAGAATGGAATGCTGTTGCGCCACCACAAGCTGTCGCAAGTTTTAATGCTTTAGAGTAATCTCTTTCTTTTAACACACCTGCTATAAAACCAGCTACCATTGAGTCCCCGGCACCTACTGAATTTACAACCGTACCTCTACAAACTCCTTGCTGATATATTGTACCATTTTCATCAATTAAAATCGCACCATCTTTTGCCATTGAAATTAATACATTACGAGCTCCTAATGACTGTAATTTTTTTCCACAAGCTACAATATCCTCTTTATTTTTTAATTTTATGCCAAAAATTTCTTCTAATTCTAAGTTATTAGGTTTAATTAAGAATGGATGATAAGGTAATGTCTTCATCAATAAATCTTTTTCTGCATCCACCACAAAATCAACACCCTCATTTAAAACCTTAATAACTCTTTGATACGAATCTGATTGAAGACTCGATGGAATATTTCCTGATAAAATCACCATATCGCCTTTTTTAAATGTTTTAACAATTTTCAATAATGCATCAAAATCTTTCTTTTCAATCACTGGACCTTTTCCATTAATTTCTGTTTCCTCATCCGATTTCATCTTAATATTTATTCGGGTCATTCCTTTTTCAACTTCAATAAAATTTGTGTGAATACCCAAACCATGCAAACCATCCTTTAATGCTTTACCTGTAAATCCACAAATAAATCCCAATGCTGTACTAGGAACTGATAATTCATTTAATATACATGAAACATTGATTCCCTTTCCTCCATAATACACATTTTCTGTTTTGTTTCGATTAATTTGACCAGCTTTAAAATGATCCACCTGGATAACATAATCTAATGCTGGATTAAAAGTTATTGTATATATCATACTTTACCTTCGCTTTCTATACTTACAACCATAACAGTCTCATCTAATGCAGACATTCATGTACTTTATAAGCACAAAATCACCGCAATATCGACTGTGCGCATGAGTGATTTTGAAAAAAAGTTACATGTTAAATGGGCCATGCACTATACCTCATCATATGTATATAAATGAATGTTATTTTCTTTTACATATGCTTTTAATTCTTCACTCGTTAAAAAATCCGCTTCTAATACTCTAGGCATTGTTAGACTGGAAACCGATAAAATATATTGATCTAAGTAACCAGGATGACAAACCATCATATTAAATCCATCTTTTGCCTCATCGACCATCTTTTTAAAGGATACCATTGGATCATAACCAGGAAACATACTGTCCATATACATATGCATATCTTGCCCATTCACCTTTTCACATCCCATAATCAAAGTTTTTAAATTGTGCCGATTCCCCACAATTTCAATGGCCCTATTTAAGTTTTCGCTCATTACAGCATGCGCCTCAAAATAAGCCGGTTCTTTTCCTGTTATTTCTTTAAAACGATTATATTGCGCTTCCACTTCAAGAATAGCTTCATCTAAATTCACAAAATCTTCTTTTGTGCTACGATACATCTTGCTTGTTTTAAAAGTTCCATCTTCATGGACTAAACTTGGAATACTTTCAGAATCGCTAATAGGGTTTCCCACACATACATTTGTATGTTGGCCTAGACAAATATCATAATCTTTTACTAATTCATAACCATGAAGACTGTCTGGCATATTGACCATAAATCCAATATTCTTAATAACACCATTCTTTACTGTTTCATAAATACCGTAATTTATCGCTTTAGAAAATCCTAAGTCATCGGCTCTTACCATTATTTTTTTCATATTGTACCTCTTATTGTTTCTACTAATAATTTAATTAATGCCATTTAAATACAAAAACAATCAAATATCAATTGTTTTAAGAAAACAATCATTGTATTTGATCGTTTTATATTTATAATTGAATTATGGTAAAACAAGAACGATGGAAAATCATTATCGATTTATGTCAAAAGAATAAAAAAGTATATAACGAAGATCTAAAAATCGCATGTAAAACTTCCATTGCGACAGTTCGAAGAGACCTTCAACAAATGGAAGATTTAAAACTCGTACAACGATTCCATGGTGGTGTAACACTGAACCCTGATGCTAATGAACTTCCTATGGTTTATAGATCCAATGAACAAATTAGTGAAAAAACATGGATAGCTAAACAAGCAGCTCTTCAAATCAAAGATAATCAAACGATTTATTTGGACGCTGGAAGCAGCACTTATGAAATGATTCCTTTTATCCATAGTAAAAATATCACTGTTGTCACAATTGGAATTCCACACCTCTCCCTATTAATGGAAAAAGATATTCGAACAATCGTTCTACCTGGTTTTATCCGTAAAAGTACGGAAGCTATCACGGGTGCTCAAACATTCAATCAATTAGACAATTTCTATTTTGATTGTGCTTTTCTAGGTGTTAATGGAATTCATGAAAAAGCTCAAATCACTACTACAAACGAATGGGAAGCTGCTGTTAAAGAAAAAGTTATTCATCAATCAAACAAAGCATTTATTCTCGCAGATCAAACTAAATTCAATAAGATCTGCCCAGTAAAATATGCGAATTTAGATGATGTCATATGTATCAGTATGATCAAACCATTCAAAATGAAATATCTATAAAAACAGAGGTTGTAACAACATAGCTGCAACCTCTTTATTATTCCTTCATGCCTATCTCTTTTTCAAACTCATCAACAATCTTCTTAATCTCAACCAACTCATGATTGAAATCATCAAATTCATCCACTAAAACCCTTACTTCTTCAGAATCTAGTACTACATCACTACAAGTATTATCAGCCTGTTTTAATTTTTGAAATACTTCGTCCAACAATTCATAATCCTTATCACTCAACATGATCCATACCTCTAATTCAACAAACCAGGCTTATCCTCATCATCATCAAACATATCAGGCAACATATCCATAATATCCTCTTGATTCTTTAATATGATCTTAATCTCTGCACGATTCAGCCTTACACTACTCTTAGTATTTCTAGCACTCCTAAGCTTATTAAATACTTTCTCTAAGAAATCAAAATCCTCAGCTGTCATCATAATAACACATCTCCATCCTATAGTTTGTTTATTACACACAATGATACATAAATGAAAAAGGGAACAACATTGTCTCTTTATCAATTAGAGAATAGATATTTTTGTTACTGCATCAATTGACATCAAATCCTGATACAATTCATTTTTATGTTCAATCCACCTATTATTTGTATCAAAAGTCATTAAATCTAGATTCCTATCAATTTTTATTTCATTGACCTCTATACCATACTTCTCAAATATTTTATATATTTCATCTTTGTCAGAAACAATATTTGTCTGAATCAATACATTAGGATGATCAATTTGATTAAAGAAAGGATAATGAAATATCTTTTGAAGAACGACTAGAAATAATGTCGCAAAAACACCAATAAAAATCAATCCAGTACCAATACATGCAGCTATGCCAGAAGTAGTCCACATTCCAGCTGCTGTAGTGAGCCCTTGAATCAAATCATCTTTCACAAAGATTACGCCAGCACCAAGAAATCCAATTCCACTAACAATTTGTGCTGCCACTCTAGCTCCATCCGCCGTCGACACATCAAAAAACGCATATTTAAAAATAATCATAAACATTGAAGATCCTAGTGCAATAATCGCATGTGTTCGAATGCCCGCCGATTTATTTCGACTCGTCCTCTCATAACCAATAACACAACCACATAAAGTAGCCAACACGATACGAAACATCCAATTTATATATTCTTGTTCTGAATACAAAATATCATCCCCAAAATTGACATAATTAATTTGTTTTTATTTGCTCACTTTCTCTTTGAGAAGAACAAACTCCTACCCCAAAAATTTGGCAATTCAAATTGAAAACATCTTAGAATTATAATACCATCCTAAATCAAACAAATTTTTCTCAGAATATATAAAACGTTATCATCCAACACATCAAAAACTTTGTCATTTTTTGAATCATTCAGTCTTTTACGATAGAACTCTTATCCATTCATTACGATCTTTTTCAAACTCACCCACTAACACTCTTACTTCTTCACAATCCAGTACTACATCACTACTATTTTAGCTTATTCAATACACATTCCTACAATTCATAATCCTCATCTGTCATCTACCTTAAGCATCATAAAAGCCGTCACATTATGCAACGGCAAGTCTTCTATGAAACTTATATATATGAATAGCTAATAAGATTATTAATACAATCGACACTGTTCTATGAAGAATTAATATCATTGGATATTCAACCATAATCAATCCTAGTATCCCTAAAACAAAGGATACTATGGTTAATACAATACTTCAAATCCAATCTCTTTCTATATAGAAAAACATGAATCAAAGCCAATACTAAGAATAATGTAGAAGCCAATTTATGAACTATGATTCCTGTAATTGGAACCATAATAGTCAAAACAAAGCTAATTGCGAGTAAATAATTCAAAACCCTTCTCATATAGTCTTTACTCCAAATGTAAAATAAACCATATGAAAAATCTAAACAATCAATAAAACAATATTGCCAACCACAATACCCTTCAATCCCATCATGATAAATCCAATGCTCATTAATAAAGTTACTGAACACATAATACGAAGCTTTGCTCGTTTCGTCATACCACTCTTAATATTATTCTCTTCATACAACTTCGTATTCTTAAACCAACCATCCAATCTTTTACTTGATTTTGCAAAACAAAAAGCTGCAAGCAACACAAAAGGAACCGTTGGAAGAATCGGTAATATTACACTAATAATCCCTAACCCTAATGATATGCATCCAATCATGATATATAGAATCTTTTTCACTATGCCTCCAAGTTAGAAAATACTAACTCTTGTTCCATAAAAGAAGCCATCTCTTTGTTAGAGGTGACTAACCGATGATTATACTACTGAATTTAAGCCTTGTTGTCAACACAATCAGTTTAGACATGCGCTCCTTTATCTGGTTTAATACGCTGCGAGTTGGATGAACGAATGTCTTTTATTTTTTCTATAATAGTGTATAGCATCACACTATCAACCAACAGATTTGCATAAACATTCCTTTATCGGTATAATACAGATGCAGAAAGACTACTGGATACAGTGGTTGCTCTGAAATCATTCTAATGCTAAGGCACTAGTCAATTCCTTTGCGATTGGGCGGACTAGTGTCTTTTGCATTTTTCTATAATCATTAACATAAGTCGTAGTATTTCTACTAGTACCATTAAACACATGGCAACGTCAATATAAAGATAAATATACATATGACAACCTCCTACAATAAACGGAATCGAGCCGAGAACGCAAGCTAAATTACTTTTAATTTCAGAGGTACCACCCTACTGTACACAGTAGCCAATTCCAATTATAAAACTTCAATGTGAAAACATTATTAAATCGCATGAATTTCTAAAAAATTTTTATAAACATTAAACAAGTCACCCGGTTATCAGGTGACTTGTTATATTAAATATTACTTTTCTGCAATTTTCTTTATTTTATCTGCGATATGCTTAGCGTCCAACTCATAGTATCCAATAAATCCTTAGGATTACCACTTCTGCCAAACACATTTTGCATACCTAACATATATTGTCTGCATACGACTCCTTCAGGTGCAAGTACTTCACTCACTGCACTTCCAACCCCTCCACCTCTTGTCAGAGATGTCTAACTGATGATAGTTTTCCGAATTTAAGACTTGTTGTCAATCTTGAACAACCCTCTTTTTAAATCACAACACCCTATCAAAAGATACTAATTTACACGAAATAATGTCTTTTAAAATTCACATTTCAAAAAATTCATGACAAGTTTGACCATCGTTTCCTTTTCTTCTGGTCTAGACTCGCAATCATTAATGTAATTGCAACTAAAGCACTGTCTGAAATAATCTGTTTTCCATCGATAATCAGATGTTTATTCTTATTTAGAAATTCCAAGAATATGGATGCACCAATACGTTTGCAACCATCCACAAAAGGATGATCTTTGATTAAAAAGTAAAGTAGGTTTGCAGCTTTTTCTTCAATACTTGGATACAATTCAGTTCCAAAAACATATTGATAGATAGCCGCTAAGATTCCATTAAGCTTTCCATACTCTTTTTCAACACCAAACACATTTGAATAGTTTCCATATTTCATAGAATCAATCAATTCACGACTTCTTCGTAGGTTAACTGATAAACAGAAGCAATGTCATCCGGTTTAGGAATCGTTCCATGATCATAATCATCTAGAAGAGTTAATGCATTCGAATAGGCATCAACAACATTCAACACTTCTTTTTCTTCAATGTTTAAAGCAGAAGCAAGCATTCTAGACTGTATTTGGATAGTTTTATCTAAAGCCTCAAGTTTCTTTTCATTAACTGTAAATCCCTTTATCATATAGTCCTTCAATATAGATGTTGCCCATTTACGAAAGATAATTCCGTTTTGTGATTTTACTCTATACCCAACGGAAATAATTACATCTAAAGAATAAAATGGAACAGATTGCTTAACTCCAACAACACGCATTTTTTGCGTGTTGTTCTCTTTTTCAACTTCTCGATCTTTAAATATGTTATTAATATGCTTACGAATTGTTTTTGCATCACGATCAAACAACAATGCCATTTGATTCGCAGATAACCACACAGTATCTTTATCTGGAGTTACCGTAACGTCTAATTCTAAATTTCCATTATTAAACTTAATTATTTCATTGTTCATGTCTACCCCTTCTCCTTATATTTATATGACCTTTATAATAATTAACAAACTCTAATCAAAAGAACTACCTCATTTGCATAATCCTCTATTTATAGCTATAATACAAATACAGAAAGACTACTGGATGCAGTGGTCCATCTGAATTATTTTATGTCAAAAGACACTAGTAATTCGTGGCTCAATACGTGAACTAGTGTCTTTTACATTTTTCTATAATTAATAATGCAATTCTTAGTATTTCTACTATGACCATTAAACACATGGCTACATCAATGTATAGATAAATATACATACAACACGTCCTCCTGCAAAATCGGAATCATCGAGAACTCAAGATATCATCCTTTTCATTCAGAGGGTTCACCGTTACTACATCCAGTAGCACTTTTAATTATAAAGAGTTCATGTGAAAACAACATTAAATCCAGTAAATTTATTGTTTTTTTTCTCGATTTAAGAAAGATAAAAGAAAAGGTAGAACTAAATTGCTTAATTCTACCCTTTCATAATACGTGCTATATGAACAACTAAGAATGTTACTTCTTCATTCGTTAATGGAGTACCATACTTTTGTTCTAAGAAAGCTTTAATTTTTAATGCGACGGCCATCTCTTTTGGATACGCACTCTTCATTTGGTTATACAACAAATCATTTTGATTATTCAACATACTATTTGTGAAATATCTTTCGACAAAGAACTTAATGTGTGTGACAAAACGCATATAGTGAGCGCTCTGCCGATCCACATTTCGATTCAGCGAAAAAATCACAATATTGATAATTTCACCAATGACTTTGGCATATTTCATCGTATCATGACTCTCTTGTTTACCCATTGTCGCATTCGCAAAATGGAAGGCAATATTGGCCGCCTCTTCTTCAGGAAGTGTAATGCCAAGCTTTTCCTCAAACATATAGATAGCCATTAAACCAGCCTTGAATTCTTTTGGATAATAATTTTTAATTTCCCAAAACACGCGATTGGTAATGACAATCCCATCGCGAACTCTTTGCACCGCAAAATTCAAGTGATCTGCCAAAATCAAGTATAGACTTTTATTGAACTCACACTCCAAAAGCTTTTGTGCCTCCACAATGATTTCTTGTGTAATCGTCAAAATATCGATTGGAATATCATCCATCAATTCTTCAAACTGTTTAGACTTTGTGTTTTCCACAGGAACAAATATCTGATTTGAAGCACTTTGATCTATGCTTTCACCAACCTTTTTGCCATAACCAATTCCTTTACCAAGCAGGATGAACTCATTGTTCTCATGATCACTCACAAGAACGACGCTTGAATTTAAAACTTTCTTAATTACGTAATTCATTTCCCTGCTCCATTCTACTATTATTCAAAATCTACACTATTATTTTCGATAACCTTCTTATACCAATAGAAACTATCTTTTCTATATCTATTATAAGTTCCATTTCCATAATCATCAATATCCACATAGATATATCCATAGCGTTTTGAAATTTGTTTTGTTGATTCACTAATCAAATCAATACATGCCCATGAAGTATAGCCCATAAGTTCAACACCATCTTCTACAATCGCATCTAACATACATTCAAAATGCTTTTTCAAATATTCAATACGATACTGATCATGCACCTTTTTATCTTCGGTTAATACATCTCTTGCACCCAAACCGTTCTCAACAATAAATAATGGTTTACGATAACGATCATACAATTCAACCAATGAAATTCTCAATCCCAATGGATCAATTTGCCAACCCCATTGGCTTGTTTCCAAATATGGATTCTTAACAGCCAAAATCGTATTTCCAGGAGTTACATCCAAACCCGTCTTATCTGCAGCTTCACAACTAGACATATAATAAGAGAATGAAATGAAATCTACAGGATATTCCTTCATAATACGATCATCATCGGCTTCTTTGACAATATTAATATTGTTGTTTTTAAAATAAGACAATAAATAAGCTGGATATTCACCAAATACCTGCGTATCACTATAGGCATACGTAGAACGCATCTTTTGTTGCGCAGCCAATACATCTTCTGGCTTACAAGTATATGGATAATATGTAAGTTTAGTCAACATACAACCCACCTTTGAATCTGGAACAATTTCATGACAAATCTTTGTTGCCAAAGCACTCGCCACAAATTGATGGTGCATAGCTTGGAAAATCACTTCTTCGAAGTTTTTACCTTCAAAACGATCTTCAACAAGTCCACCCGTCGTATAAGGATGGCGAATCATACTATCCACTTCATTAAAAGTTAGCCAATACTTCACTTTATTTTTATATCGAGTACAAATTGTTTCCACGAAACGAGTAAAGAAACCAATCACTTCTCTAGAATACCAACCATCATAGTTTAATACTAAATTTAATGGTGGTTCATAATGAGACATTGTCACCAATGGCTCAATACCATACTTTAATAATTCATCAAATACATCATCATAGAATTTCAAACCCTCTTCATTCGGCTCCAAATCATCTCCATTTGGAAAAATTCTTGACCACGCAATGCTCATACGATATGTCTTGAACCCCATTTCTGCCATTAAGGCAATATCCTCTTTATAATGATGATAAAAATCACTACCATGACGCTTCGGATAATTCACTTCATCCTCAGGATGAGCTAAGCCCTCCTCAATATCCTTTGTCGTTATTGAAACATGCTTATTATAATCCTTTACGTCCGCATCAAAATGAGCTCTTGCAACATCCGAAACGGACCATCCCTTGCCACCAAGGTTCCAACCACCCTCAAATTGATTGGCAGCCGTAGCACCACCCCATAAAAATCCTTCAGGAAACTTTTTCATATACATTACCCTCTTTTTACATCAAACAATACATCACCAGTCTTAACATCTCCATATGACTGATTTAATACTTTATAACTTGTACTATTACTATTCACAACCATTACAGTAGGATCTAAATTCTTTTCTTTGATTGCATCCAAACCAAATTCAATTAATAAATCCCCCTCTTTTACTTTATCATTCTGCTTTACAAAAGCCGTAAATCCAACACCTTCCATAGAAACAGTATTTACACCAATATGAATCAAGATCTCAGCGCCATTACTTGTTCTTAAACCAATCGCATGCTTAGTCTCAAATAACATAACTACTTCGGCATCACAAGGAGCATATAACTTACCATCTTTAGGAACAATGGCAATACCATCACCCAAAGTCTTCGATGCGAACATTTCATCACTCACTGTACTTAAATCAACAGCCTCACCATCTAATGGTGATACTAAAATATTCACTTCTTTTTCTTCTTCTGTTAACGATTCAACAACAGCAACATCTTCTTCAACTTCACTATCACTATCTTTCCATAACACAAATGTGATAATGAAAGATCCTAATAACGCAACCGCAAAACCAATACATGCATACATGAAGTTACTTCCATTTGCAGGATCCACAAACATGGACATACTTGCCAAACCAGGCCCTACAACAATAAATGCTTTTACGACAAACAATCCCATCAACATACCAGAAATGGCTCCAGACAATACAACACCAATCATAGCCTTTTTATTTTGTAAAGTAACACCATACAATGCAGGCTCTGTAATACCCATTAAGGCAGAGATTCCAGCCGATAATGCCGTCTGTTTTAAATTTTCATCTTTAGATTTCAATGCCACCGCAAAACAAGCACCACTCTCACTAATATTGTGAGCTAAACTTGCAGGCATATATAAAGCTTCATATCCCAATTGACCATATGTTGTGATGGCATATGGAAGTAAAGCTTTATGCATTCCAGTCGCAATCATAAATGGTAAAATAGCTGCAAGTAATCCTAATGCCACAAATCCAAGTTTTCCATAAAGAGCTAAGATTACAGCCGTAAATAATGTACCAATATTATATCCCAATGGGCCTAAAATCAATAAAGTCACAGGAATTGTGATAGCCAAAGACATCATTGGAACAAAGAAAATACGAATAGCCTTTGGAGAAATTTTATTGAATCCTCTTTCCATCAAGCTTAAGAAAATAACACATAAGATTGCAGGGAATACCTGTGAACTATACGTAACATTCTTTACCGCAAAACCAAACAATGTCATTCCATCTGTAAGAGCTTGTGTAGTTGCAGGCAACAATAAATATCCAACTGCCGCAACCGCAACCAAACGATTTGACTTTAAAGCATTCGCAGTCGTTACCGCAACCATAATAGGTAAGAAATAGAATGTTGCATCTGAAATAGCAGCCAATGCCGTATATACAGTTGAATCATTTGCCAACAATCCAAACATCGAAAGCAATAATAAAACGGACTTTAATACACCAGCACCCGCAATAGCAGGAACTAGTGGTTGAAATACACTAATGATAAATTCTAATAATTTCGCACCACATTTACGATCATCCTTTTTAGCTTCAATACCTTGATTTCCACTTAAAGGACAAATCTTCAATAATGTATCATACACTTCAACAACGTTGTTTCCAATCACAATCTGAAATTGACTTCCATCCACAACGCCCATAACACCCTTGATTTTCTTGATTTTTTCTACATCAACAACACTCTTGTCAACCAAACTAAATCTCAATCTTGTTGAACAATGTTCCAAAGTCGCAACATTCTTCGAACCACCAATTAAATCTAAAATCTCATTTGCAATTTTTTTGTAATCCATAAATTGTTTTCTCCTATCATCTATTTAAGAATGGCCATTCAAAGTGCAAAAAAGGCAGAATCCCATAAACACCTTGAAAAATTCAAAGCAATTTATTAGATCCTGCCTGCATTACCAGTTACATGTCTTTTTATTTGCAGGCATATGTTAACATTCATCTGTAAGCGTTGTCAATACTTTTTGATAAATTATTACTAGCAATCATTTAATACACATACAAGAAAAGCACTAGATACAGTGATCACTCTGAATTATTCTAATGTAAAGACACTAGTAATTCGTTGTGCTTACGTGAACTAGTGTCTTTTACATTTTTCTATAATCAATAATGTGATTCTAAGTATTTCTACTATGGCCATTAAATACATGGCAACATCAATATGTAGATATATATACATAAGCTTTCCTCCTGTAAAAAAATAGAAGGATCTACTTACCTGGAATTCAAGATTCAAGGCCTCAAAACTCCTTAACAAGAGGCAACCATCAACCACATCCAGTAGCCAGTTTCAATTATAAAACTTCAATGTGAAAGCATTATTAATTCCAATAAATTTGTTGCGATTGTTCCTATTTCATCTAAAACGTCTTATTTTCATTGAATTAGATACTCTAAAATTCATATAGAAAGAGAACGTCGAGTAGGCGTTCTCTTGAAGAAATTCTAAAATAATAATTGCAATCCCATCACAATGACCCACATATAAGCACAAGTCTTAGGAATCTTAAATAAAACTACTATTCTAATTTGTTTTAACACAAACACGCTTTCCAGAAAACGCAATCCCAAATCTCAATATCTTTTTGATTCCTTCACTCTTCATCTCAGAATCATATTCCATACTATGAATCTGACAAAGAGCTTCATTTGCCAAAAGCGTTAATTCATGATCATCAAGATTCTTTTTCCACTTGAGTTCCATAATCATTCCAGGATACTTATCATCTCTAGGAATTAAGCCAATGTCAAATCTTCCTTTACCAGACTCTCTATTCGACTTTATTTTGTACTGATTATCCATCATCGAAATCAATCCTAAAATCAATCCATGATAGAAAGATTCACTAGCCGTATCATAAAAGCTAATTGCTTTATTCATATATTCAGAAATAGCTTTTTCTAGTTTTACATAATCATTTAAGAACAAACTTTCCGCAATCTTATCTGCAGTCGTTCTTGAAACTGCACCAATCTGCATCAAATGTGCCAAAACCTCACTTTTATAAACGGAAGCTATCTCTTTATTGGGAATCGATACCTGACACAAATAAGATCCATCCGCCTGCAATTCTTTAATCGTTGTTTTCAAATACCCAGCTACCAATAATAAACTATAGATATTAGCTGGATCATCTGTAAGTGAACGATAAACAACATTTTGATCAATTCTTGCCAAAACTTTATCCCCACGAATCAAAGAATAAAGCTTTTCTGTTATATCCTCATCCGCCACTTTTAAAACATCTTCGAGAATCTCATTCTTTCCAGTATTCACCCAATATGCCTGTGGAACACACCCCTTCGAAATATAATTAATAACAGACCACGGATTATAGATTTCTTCATTCCCAAACAAATATCCATCATACCATTCTTGAAGTTCACTCTCTTTTTCAGCAACTCCATAATACTCTAACATTTTACTTACTTCTTCATTTGTAAATCCGAAATAACGATCATATGCTTCATCCATCACTGAGTTCACAGTTAAATTATTTAATCCACTAAAAATACTTTCTTGAGCAATTCTCAAAATTCCGGTTAAAAAGCCGTAAGAAAGATTTTTATTATCCTTAAAAGCACCGGAAAAGAAATTTCTCATAAAGCCGATGATTTCATCATAAAAATCCTTAGAATACCCTTCCTGAATTGGAGTATCATATTCATCAATAATAATAATTGGAGCTTGATCATAATGCGTCGCAAGCATCTTAGATAACTTTTCAAGTGAAAAAGACAATTCCACTTCATTTTCTGTTGCACTTAATATTTTATTAAAATACGCCTTCTCATAATCCGATATTTTTCCACTACTCAACAATTCTTGATGCCTTCCATATTCTTCTTGAAGTAACGATTTAATTTTCTCTACAGTGGCCTGCGAAGAATCAAACTTTACATCTTTAAAAGTAAGAAAAATCACAGGATATTTACCTTGATGCATTCGATAGTTTTCCCCACACTTCCAAATATTCTTATCTTTAAAATATTTAGACGTATCCTCATCCACCTTTTCAAAATACACTCTAAGCATATCCATATTCAATGTTTTTCCAAATCTTCTTGGTCTTGTGAATAATGAAACCAATGGCTTTTGATCTAAAAACTCCTTAATTAACATTGTTTTATCCACATAATAATAATCCGATTGAGCACGCACATAGTCTGAAATACCAATAGGCAATGCCTTTCTATCTGTACTCATCCCTTTTTTACAGTATTCACCAGACGAAATTCTTCCATCTACCGGTTTTGTTGCTTCATCTGGAATTTCCCAATTTTTTCCATTCTTAACAGCACCCGGAATTCTTCCCGATTTACACAAATTCGAAACTGCACGAACACTAATATTCCAAATTAAAGCCATTTCTTTACAAGTTTTCATGTGAACACCACCAATCCTACTACCAATAGTATACCCATTATTCGGAAATATGTCGAATTTATTCGGTATTTTATTCGGTAGATTATCGACTTATAGTGTTATTCTTCTTTTTGAAAAAATTAAAAAGGTGCAATGAAGCACCAAGTTTTGTGAATTAGAATAATAATTGTAATCCCATCACAATGACCCACATATAAGCACAAGTCTTAGGAATCATCAATAAACCAATCTTTGGTTTTGTCTTAGACCACAATGTAACCGGAATGTAGCAACCAAAAGAAATAATGATGGCTGCAACCATACGGTTCATATGTAAATCGTACATATTTCCTGAAATGGCATAAAGAATTATCACACCAACTCCAGTTACCGCAAACACGGCATTACGAATCACAGAAAGCTTCCTATTTCCTTCTTCGGAAGTCCAATTGTTTTGTGGTAAGAAACATACAACGATACGAATAATAGCTGAAATCCAAATCATAGCCTCAACCCAAAGTGGAGCTTGTAATGTTGGGAATGTTAATTTCCAGATAAACAATAAAATAATATAGAATACGGTCATTGTGATTGAAGATACCTGCAATCCAATTCCAAGCTGTCTTTTAATTTTATCATTTGTACCATACAAAGCCCTTTTAATACGAGGAACCAAGTGGAATGCGTCTCCACCACACAACGTTAATGTTAATACACCATATAATATGAACAATGGATTTCCTTTCGAATATACAAAGAATAAGATTCCGGCAATTAAGTCAAAAATCAAATAACAAGCATCAAAAATTACTTCCATTAAATCAGGAATTTTTTTCATTTGAAATCATCCTTTCTGCATTGTCATACACCTTTTGAAATACACTCATAAACACTTTGATTTCTTCTTCACTAAGACCTTCAAACATATCTTGTGCAAACTCCTTTTGCGCCCATATTCCATCTTCAATTACTTCATTGGCCAATTGTAGTAAATGAATAGTTACATGCTTTTTATTGTCTTTGTCGACTCTTCGCTCAATAAAACCATGATCTTCTAATACTTTAAGTGAAGTCGAAACATGAGACTTTGTAGACTTACGAATACGAACAATGTCCGCAGCCGTATTGTACGCAGGATTGTTGTAAATAAACATTAATATGTCATACTCCAACTGTCTTAACTGATATTTTTCGCAAACTCCAGAAACCTTCATCTCATAATATCTCGTTATCGTTTTATGTTCATCCCAAAAGTGCATATGCGCTCTCCTCATCGTTCTATTTAGAACATTAATATTCTATAGCTCATGAATAGGTTTGTCAATAAAAATCATTGACACCATTCTTACGTCAACTTCTCGTAATTTTTATACATCTATATAAAAAAAGCCTTCCAAACAAGTCGAAAGGCTAATTACACTAATCTTCATATGTGATTGTTTTTGAATTAACGATCTTTTTAAATTCCTCAAACAACGGATGTTTAGGAATAGATCTTAATTCTTTACTAATTCTATATGCGAATAATTGGAATACTTGAAGATACGTTAAGGATACAGTATCTGCACAAGGATTTAGTAACGTTAATACATGATCATCATCATATGCTTTATTTGTGATGTAATATACACGGTCTGACACAGCACGAGATGCTCTATAGATTTGGTATGAACGATCTGAAGTTTCATCTTGCGCATCAATGATAAATACATTGTGCTTTGGAGAAAGTTGCAAATTCGGTCCATGAATATATTCTTCTAATTCATATGCACAAGAAACAACCTTCACAGTTTCACCAATCTTTAGTGCTGCCTCTTTAGCTACACCTTCACAAGGACCACAACCAGCTGCATACATATTTTCCATAGATAAGAAATTCTTTTTAAACTTTTCTAAGAAAGCTTCTTCATGCACAAAATTTTCCTTTTGCATAGAAGCATAACTTTCACAATATGTATCAAGCCAAGCTGTATCAACCATTTTTCCTTGTTTTTCTAAAATTGCAAACGTAAGTTTTATTAAGAATAAGGCAAGTGTTGTTACACCCTTAGTAACATACCCCTCCTTTTCTTCGTCTACATAATCAATCACAACTTCAGCATGATCTTTAATATCACTCTTTAAATCCCCTGTTAAAGCGATTGTTTTACGATTTAATTTTTTTAATATATCCAATGCATCTAATGCATTTTTACTATATCCACTCTGTGAAACGACAAACACAAAGTCATCTTCACACAACACTGGATAGTATGCGAATGTATATGGATTTATCACAGTGACATCTACACCTAAATATTTTTCCATAACATATTTAGCACACCAAGACCCATTTCCACTCGAACCAGAAGCTATAATCTTAATATTTCTATAGTTTCCATCCATATAAACCTGAGCCAATTTATTCGTCTGTTCTTTATTTTTATATACTGAATTTAAAATATCCTGCGTCTGCAAAATATAATATTCCATTGTTTCTAATTGTTCCATATTGTTTCCTTCGTGAAATTATATTCTAAAACGATACGTGGATTTGTCACTTCGAATATAACTATGTGTATATTCCACGACATTTTTTTCTTTATCAAAGCCAATATATTGAAATCGAAATACAGGTTCTACAAGATTTCCCAAAAGTTTTGAGATTCGATCATCTGGAAATTGTACGATTAATGAACGATGGAAGTCACAAGGATCATGATCTTTCTTTGCCATAAAATCATATAATGACACTTTTGAAAAATCATAGTCTTCAATGCCCTCTACATACTTGTATGGCATATAGGCAATTTCCACAGAAAAAGGTTCATCATTGTAATAACGAACACGCATTAAACAATAAACGTCTTCTCCTTCTTCTAATTTCAAGTGTGCACGAATCGAAGTTGTCGGCTCAATCTTTTCTGCAACAATGACCTTACTGTCAATTGAAAAACCTTGTGCCTTTAAAAAACTACTAAAACCACGATGTTCATTTATCGCATCATAGTTTCCCCATGAAGGTTTTACAATTTGTTTTGCGACAAACGTTCCTTTATAAGGAACCTTAATCAATACACCATCTTCAATCAAGACATTAAGTGCTGATCGCACTGTCTGTCTGTTCACACCATATTTTTCAGCCAAGTCTCTTTCAGACTCCAAACGCTCACCTGGCAACAATTCTCCATTATCAATACGATTTAACAACGTATTTTTTAATTGTAAATATAAAGGTATACGTAGGTCCATAATCAATTCTCCTCATCCGCATAAATAAAGCGGTTCATTCGCATCACAGATTCATGATAACTTTTATATTGATTATCTTCTGTATACAAAATTCCTCTTCGCAATACCAACGGACTGTTTTCTTCCACACCCAAATATTTACTTTCAGTTGGATTTGCGTTTACTATAAGAATTTCCTGCTCCCCATGCGTAAATTTTACATCATAATATTTTTTTAAGACTGAAAACAATGAATTATTCTCTAAATCTTTATCTAATAATCCCGAAAATTGTTCAGCTTCAAAATAAGCTGTCTCCAAAGAAATAGCTTCTTCATCTAAATAGCGAACTCTTTCAAATTCAATTAATTTTGTTCCTAACGCAACACCCATTTTCTTAATTAATTTTTTATTACTTTCAATAACTCTTAGAAAAACCACTTTACGATGCATCTTTTTGCCCATATTTTCAATACGCCCACTCATACTTGAAACGACATTTAACGTTTCCATAATACGTGGTTGCGATACATAATAACCCGATCTTTCAACGCAATAAATCCAACCCTCATCGAGCAAACTCTCTAAGGCCAAGCGCACAGTTGCACGCTGACAATTAAATATTTCACAAAACTGTCTTTCGCTAGGTAATTTGTCATGAGGTTTAAATTCACCTATCTCAATCTTATAACGAATCTCATCCGCTATATAAATATCTCTTGTAATAGCCTTCATAAAAACCTCCTCATACACTAGTTTATTATACCATTTTTATTTCGTTTCTAACTGATCAAAAGCACTTAAAGTCTTTTCCTCAGCTTCCCAAGGCTTTTCATAATATCTAGAGTTTACGCTTTCCAACGACAGATATCCATGGTATCCATTGACCTCTAAATCAAGAAGATCTTGTTTTAAATCTCTTGTTCCATCTGACCATGCCAAGTGACCCGTTGGCTTTCCATCCACAAAGTGTGTATGTATCACATCTTTTCCAAATGCATCAAAATAATCTTGAATCGTATTATTGACTCGTGCCATTGCACCAAAATCAATACATACCTTTAACTGTGGATGATTGACCGCATCCAAATATGCCTTTAATTGTTCTACACTATTCGCAAGAACAGATTCATCTGGTTGTAATGCTTCGATTGCCACCAAAATATTGTTTGCCTTTGCATAATCACAAACCTTACGCATCATTTCAACCGAACGATTCCAAGCACCTTCTACAGATTCATCATAATAAGCCCAGCCTGTTGTGATCAATATATGTTGGGCATTGACTTCTTTTGCGATATCCACCATTCGACAATAATATGCATATACATCTTCTTGACGTGTTGGACTTGCCACATTGTTCGGCTTTGGATTTGTTTGTTCTGGACAAATACCAATAATTTTTACATCATATTTTTTTGCGTATTCCTTAAGCTGTTCTACACTCTGATTCTTATTGTAGTCCACATAGAAATGCATAGGACCCGTCCAAATCTCTACATTTTTAATACCTAAACGATTCATTTCCTGAAAAAACCGTTCAAAAGAATAAAATCTATAATGACTGTTCATTCCACATAATCGATTTTTAAAATTTTTCATTTATTTATCCTCATCAGAAATTAAAGGGTTGAAAAAAGTCTTTTCAACCCTTTATATATTATGTTTAATTATGCCAAAATACCGAAGAATGCACAAACAATACAAAGTGCCATCATCGCAAACATAATTACTAGTGGTTTAACTTTCTTATTTAACAACATATATACGAATCCAGTTAATAATAACGGTAATAATCCAGGGATGATTCCATCAATAATAGCCTGAACTGTTGTAGCTGATTCACCACTACCAATCGCAATTGGAACTGTCAAATAAACCATTTCTGCAGCCATAGCACCTGCAACTGTTAAACCTAAGATACTTGCTGCTTTACTAATTAGATCCATTACACCAGATTCTTCTGCAGAAGTAATGAAGTCTGAACCAAATTTGTAACCTGCATATACCAATACGTAACGTAAGATGAAGCTAGGTACGTTGAAAACCAATAAGAATAAGATTGGTCCTAAGATACTTCCTTGTAATGCTAACGAAGTACCTACACCAGTAGCTAAAATTCTTAATGTTCCCCAAATAAAACTATCACCAATACCAGCTAAAGGACCCATGATAGCTGTCTTAACACTTGAAATAGAAGTCGTGTCAAAGTTTTCCATGTCATTTGCACGTTGTTCTTCCATCGCAACTGTAATACCCAATGGCAATGTAATACATTGTGGAGTTGTATTGAAGAACTCTAAGTGACGTTTACATGCTTCTTTAAGATCTTCTGGATTTGTATAGATTTTTTGTAATGCTGGAAGCATTGAATATAGATATCCATCATTCATCATACGTTCATAGTTCCACGTATGTTCCATTGTAATGGCGTGTAAGAATACTTTTCTTAAATCTCTTTTATTAATAACGCCCTTGTATTCGTAATTAGAACTCATCTAAGCCATCTCCTCCCTCAACAACTGCAACTTTTCCTTTTTGATCTTTTTCTTTAAAGAACATTAAGACTACATAAGCCAATGCGAAGATTGCGATTGCTGTTGTATTTAAACTTAAATATTGAACTGCGAAGAAACCAATGAAGAAGAATGGAGCAATCTTTTTGTCCATGATCATCTGTGCTAACATCGCAAAACCTAATGCAGGAATAATTCCACCTGAAATATTAATACCTGTTTGTAACCATTCTGGAATTTGACTTAATAATCCAACTACAGCTTCACTTCCAAAATAGAATGCACATGGAATTACTACTAAACGAGGTAAGAATGAAGCATAACCACCAAAGAAATAGTGGAATTTAAATTTTCCAATGTTACCATCTTCAATATCTTTATCCATCAAGTGAGTGAAAACCAACATAATTGGAGCACTTAATACTGAGTTCAATGCCAACATAACTGTAGAAATTGGTAAACCTAATGCCAACGCTGTCTCAGGACCTGCTCCAGCTTCGATTGCTAAAGCTGTTCCTAAGATAGTTCCTGAAATCATATCAGGAGGTATGTACGCACCAATTGAAACAGCACCAATAAACGCCAACTCAAGAGTAGCACCCATAATAATTCCTAATTCTAATTGACCAAACGCTAGACCTACCAGTGGTCCTAAAACTAGCGGTCTTTGAATTAATGATGTGCCCAACAAGAATTCTGAAACCGCGAAGAACGTGATCAAGAAAATTAATAAAGTCTTAACTAACATCTTATTCTTCTCCTCTAAAATTTTTTATTTTAATAAATCTTTTGTATTAACACGTTTGTCTGATGGAACCATCTGTGTAAATACATCAAATCCATCATCCATTAAATCTTTTAAGATCTTTTCATCGTTATCACTTACATAAACCGCTGTCGAAATTACGTGACGATCATCTGTTGGTTTTGTACCACCAAGGTTGATCTCCTTAATATCTAACGCTCTTGCAAGTCGATCAGCATCTTCAACACTTTCAACTACGATAAACAATTTGTACTTATCTGTAACACCAGATTTGATTGCTGCAACCGCATCATCAACTGTTTTAGCTACAACCTTTACGCCACTAGGTTTAGCCATTTTAATAGCTGACATACGCAATTTGTCATTCAACAAAGTATCACAAGCCAACAAAATACAATCTGTACCAAGTTGTTTACTCCAACTAAAAGCTACCTGACCATGTAATAAACGGTGATCAATACGAAGTAATTTAATCATTGTACTTCTCCTTTCAATTTTTACAACTCATCTAAATCTGAGTCAATTTCTGAATCATTACAATATACAATACCTGTTTTAGCATCTTCAACGCATGTACGGATTGCTGCTGCAACATCATCGCATTCACGACAAGTCAATAAGATTGACATTGCCAAAATTAAGTTTGTTCCTGTTACTAAATGAACATTTCCCTTAGTCGTTAGCTCCAACAATTCGTTGTTTACGCTACCACCCAATAGATCTGTCATAATTACAAATTCATCTTCAGGATGATCTTCAACTTCTTGAATCACCAAAGGCTTAAAGAAAGGTTCGCCCTCAGCATATGCACAATATACGGATAAGTTGTCTTGTTTTCCAAGAATTAATTCAAGTGAAGTTTTGATTCCTTTAGACATATAAGCATGTGATGCCAAAATAAATCTTCTCATCAATACATCCTCTTTTCCAATTGCGTACACTTGATTTTTACCACTCGACTATGCCCGCTTGCAAGTGGTATGTAAATGCATACCATTTGTACAATTAAAGTATACCAGTAATCAAAATATAATGCAAGCGTTTACATGAAAAAATAATTTTCTTCTAAATTCCAATATTTAATAATGTTATACGCATCCAAAATATGATGCAATACCACACTGACGAGTTACCTTCTTAATATTTTCCATTGAAGAACTTGACGCAATCGTAAGCTTATATCCCTTCGCCTTCAATTTCGGTAACACATATAATACATGCGGATTTAAAATCATACGATAATCTAACTCTAATTCTTTTGACCACATACCCGTCTTAATTTATTCAGGCGAATATTTAGGATTTAAATATTCAGACATAGCTTCAAACATTTTATCATCCGAAGCACCCACAATTTTATTCATTTCTCTTTTCTGTTCCAAATAACCAACTTCTTCTTTAAGATCATCCAAAATATAATCAATGACTTCCTGCAAATAGATTGGTTCTGAATCCACTAAAACTCCATCCATATCAAAAATAATACCTTTATATCTCATATTTAACCCCATATAAAAAAACCACCCTTATTTACAGAGTGGTTTGACATCGTACATTGACTATTAATATTTAAATTGTCTGTAGTAACGACGATATTGTAAGTTGTGTTTAGTATATGCTTCGTAGTGTCTTGATAATCTTCCTGTAATACAAGCAGTAGTGATCATAGGAACGATGAATTTTCTAAATTCATTGTCTAAACGGACGGCATATTCACTCGCATCGAATACTACATATTGGCAGTTGATCTTTTTACAGAATTCTTCAACACGGTTGTCTTGAGCTCTAAATTCATCTTCACCCTTAACGATAAATACTGGAACTTTGTCTTCGATCAATTCTAATGTTCCGTGGAAGAATTGTGCAGCATTTACAGGACGGCAACGAATCCATTGCATTTCTTCTAACATACACATAGAGAATAATAATGTTTCTCCCCAAAGTGCACCAGAACCTGTAAAGATTGTATATTCAGCATCATATAATTCAGAAGCCATCTTCATTCCGATTGGTTCGAATTTTTTCTTAATTGCTAATAAGTCTTCGAAAATATATTCAGATAATTGATCTGCGAAGCGATCATAAGCATCGAAATCTCCACGTAAATTCATTAATTTGTACATGAAATATGCTTGTAATACATATGAGTGTTCGCAGAATCCAGTTACAACAGGAGCATGAACTACATAATCTAACATTTTTCCTAATTTACTATCACGACCTGTAAATGCAACAACGCGGATTCCTTCTTCTTTCATCCATTTAGCAGCTTGAACGATTTCAACAGTATCACCAGAAGCACTAGCAGTGATTACTAATGAATCTTTGTTTAATTTCTTAGGACGAACTGTGTTCACATCAGCCGCATTAACTGAATAAACATCTACATCTGACATTCTTGAAAGTAAATATTCATAGTGACCAAATTCAAACTCAGTACCGCCAATACCTAATAAGAAAATGTTTGAATAACCTTGATCATGAATAACTTTCGCTAAATCTTCAGCCTCTTTACGTTGGCTAACTACAGCCTTACCATCTTCCAAATACTTTGGTTCATCGAATTTAATTAATTCAACTCTTTCACTAACAGTCATAATTTCCTCCTCTTAGGTACACCAACAACCTCGGGCACTGGTTCGTATTTGCATACCATTTGTACACGCTTAATATACCAGTTCTTTTTCGAGAATGCAACACTTTTTTTGAAAACGTTTACTATTTTTTTAAACGCAAAAAAAACACCGATTATAAGAAGTGTTGTTGCACTTTTTTCATCAACAAAAAAAACACCTATCCTAAACAGATGCCTAAATTATCATTTGTTAATAAATTTGTATACTCGTAAGTATACTACTCATGAGTATACAAATATTCAATAAGTCTTTCACTGTATTTTTCTTTATTCTCCCAGTTCATCCAACATATCATCTACACAATCACGATAATTTTCATCGTTATCGTAACGATTCTCATCATAATCACCAAAATATGCATCATCACTTCCTTCATCATAAGATGAGGACGAAGAAGATGATGATGAGTTTGAACGTTGCCCCTCTTTCTTTTTATGTTTTTCTTCCCTTACCTTAAACTCATTTTGTTCAGCTTTCTGCCTACTCTCAATACGATACTGCTCCTGTGCCATATCCCATTCTGCCTCTTCCTTTTTCAAAGAAATATATCCATATCCAAACAGAAGTCCAATAATGATCAAGAAAATAATTCCACCCTTACCATTTGATGTTTCCTCCTGTTTAATAGCTACTGAAGCCCTGCTTTGATTTGTCTTTCTAGAAGATTGACTCACATGTTCACTACAACTCTTAGGTGATTTAGTCCTTGGAGCACCACCCTGATTTACCTTTCGAACCTTTGGGAATTGTACTTTAGGCGGAGTTGTCTTCACCATTTTAGGTGGTTCAAACAACACTTTCTTATGTATATCAAGCAATCTTCTAAATATAAAATGAGCTAACCAATTAATAAAGACATTCTCAAAATCAAACCTCATACATGTTAATACGCTAAGAAACGCAAGTAGATCATCATCAAAATATTCATCCTCACACCAAGGCTCCTCATAAAGCATTTCTTGAACCTCATCCTCTGACTTACCATCATAACGAGATATAAGCTCCTCATCACTCATATCCAAGATTTCCTTAACGCCATCCCCTACAATCTTTTTACGCGTTTCTATATCTAATTTTGACTTTTTCACAATCTTTGGCGGTGTTTCCTTCTTCTTTGAAACAGGTACATCCACACCATACTGCTGCATTACCTGTATTAACTCTTTTGTAAGTAGATATTTTTCATTAGCATGAATGTAAATTTCTTCATAAATTGGACAAAGACTACAAGCCTCTACAAACTTATCTTCCTTTAATAAAGAATCGACAGATTGAACAAACTCATACGAACTATATCCCTTAATACACTCTTCACAAATAGATGCATAAAAGTGTCTTAAGTAAATAGGAATAAATACAGAAATGTAGAAATCATTTTCTTTACATTGTTTAGAAACATCCTCAATATGCTTCTTTGTTTTACTCGAATCTAAAATCATACGATATAGAGTACTCGCCAAAGGATTGCATAATATACCAAAGTTTACATTTAAACAAGACTCTAACATCTTCTCTTTCACAAATTCAATTTCTACATTAATCTGACTTGTACTTCCCTGCATCATTAATATATGAATCTTTTCAAGACTATCTATATCACGATTCAAATTATTCGTATTCATATTTGAAAAAGAAAGTTCAATATCTTTATATTCACCACAAATTAGTTTATTCTCTACATCATTTACTAAACTTGAATACTTATCTTTACAATCATTGTAATAGTCATACCAATCTAGAAACTCTTTTGAAATTATTATATTTTCCATTCCCTATACCTCTGGTCTTATACTGTTATTATAGCCTTTTCGATCTATGATTTCATTTTAATGCTGGTATAATGTTAGGTATGAACTATCAAAATATACAGAGCGGCCTATCTACCGCATTTTTAGACAAAAATATATCTTCCAACGTATTATATCGACCTCAATTTATTTCAAACGACTATAAGAATGGAAGAAAAGCACTAAGCACCATTGAAGATGAATTATTACACTGCGACTCCTTTTTAATCAGTGTAGCCTTCATTACGATGGGAGGAATTACCCCCTTACTTCAAACGCTTCGTACTTTAGAAGATAAAGGCATCAAAGGTAAAATTCTTACAACGGACTATTTGGCATTTAGTGATCCTAAAGCCTTAGATAAACTCGCTACATTTTCGAATATTGAACTTAAAATGTATCTAGTACCCGACTCAAAGAATGGTTTTCATACCAAGGGATATATCTTTCAATCCGATGAAATCTACAAGATCCTTGTGGGTTCTAGTAATATGACAAATACAGCACTTACTACAAATCGAGAATGGAATACAAAAATTGTGTCCACAAAATCCGGTGAGTTTGTATCAGAAATGTTAGATGAATTTGAAGAATTATGGAATCATCCAAATACATATTCCTACAATGCATTTATTGGTGCATATAGAGTGCATTATGAAGAATACAAAAAGGTGAAACAAAAAGAAGACATTAAATTACCCTCTAAACAGTTGATTCCAAATTCTATGCAGCAAGCCTTTATTTCCAATCTTAGAAATCTTCGCAATGAGAATGAATCAAAGAGTTTGTTGATTTCAGCCACAGGAACAGGAAAGACGTATGCCTCAGCCTTTGCCTTACAAGATCAGAATCCCAAGAAAGCCCTATTTTTAGTGCATAGAGAGCAGATTGCCAAACAAGCTCTTCAAAGCTACAAAAATGTATTTAAAAATACAAAGACATTTGGGCTTTTATCTGGAAACAGCAAGGATACAGATGTAGACTACTTGTTCGCAACGATGCAAACGATGTCTAAAAAAGAAGTGTATTCAAGTTTTGCCCCTGATACATTCGATACCATCATCATTGATGAGGCACATCGCATTGGAGCTAAAAGCTATCAAGAAATCATGGACTACTTTAAACCAAAGTTTTGGCTAGGAATGAGCGCAAGCCCAGAAAGAACCGATGACTTTGATGTATATGCAGCCTTCGACCATAATATTGCCTATGAAATTCGTCTTCAACAAGCTCTAGAAGAAAACTTATTATGTCCATTCCACTATTTTGGCATTACTGACTTTTTAACCAACGGAAACGAAACAGATTTTAATGATTTTAACTATTTAACATCCAACCAAAGAGTTGACTACATTATCGAACAAACCAATTACTATGGATATAGTGGAGAAAGAGTCAAAGGACTCATGTTTTGCAGTTCCAAGAAAGAAGCGGCTGCCCTTAGTGAAAGATTAAATCTACGAGGATATCGAACTATAGCTTTAAGTGGAGAGGATTCTCAAGAAAAAAGAGAAGATGCGATCGATCGCTTAGTATCCGATACAAGAAGTGACTATCTACAATACATTTTAACTGTAGATATTTTTAATGAAGGTGTCGACATACCTGAAATCAATCAAGTTGTCCTATTAAGACCTACACAATCGCCCATTGTCTTTGTCCAACAACTAGGTCGAGACCTAAGAAAATCAAAAGACAAAGAATATGTTGTCATTCTAGACTTCATTGGAAACTACAAAAACAACTTCATGATTCCAATCGCCCTATCTGGAGATCGTTCTTACAACAAAGACAACATAAGACGCTATGTACTTGAAGGTGAAAGAATTATTCCAGGATCGAGTACGATTCACTTTGATGAAATCAGTAAGAAACAAATTTTTGCGTCGATTGACACCGCCAATTTTGCGGATATCAAGCTCATTAAGGATAGCTATAAAAATCTAAAGAATAAACTTGGAAGAATCCCTACTCTTATGGATTTTGAAACCTATGGAGAAATTGACGTACAAAGAATTTTCGACAACAAATCACTAGGATCTTATTACGCCTTTTTAAAGAAATATGAAAAGGATTATAAAGTAAGATTAAATGAACTTGAAGAAAACTTTATTAAGTTTATTTGTACAAAACTTGCCAATGGAAAAAGAAAGATAGAGCTTGAAACACTAAAAGATTTAATCAACGATCAAGAATATACAAATGATCTATCCCAAACAAATGTATTAAACATCTTCACCAATGAATTTCCAACTGGATCTGGAAAGAATACGTTTAAAGATTGTATTTTTATTGAAGACAAGAAGATTTCAAAACCATTTAAGACATGTTTAGAAAACAACGAATTTAAATCCATGGTAAAAGAAATCATTGAATATGCATTGGATCAATATAATAAACATTATAAGAATACATATAAAGATACAAACTTTGTTCTTTATCAAAAATATACATACGAAGATGCCTGTCGCTTATTAAATTGGCAACACAATGAAGTTCCATTAAATATTGGCGGATACAAATATGATCAAACAACCAAAACATTCCCTGTCTTTATCAATCATGACAAGGCAAACGACATTCAAGATACCATCAAATATGAAGATCATTTTATCAATGAAAGTCAATTGATTGCGATATCCAAATCCGGAAGAACCACAAGCAGTGATGACGTACAAAACTTCATGTACGCCAAAGAAAGAGGGATTGAAGTTCATTTGTTTGTGCGAAAGAACAAAGATGATAAAACAAGCAAAGAATTCTATTATCTAGGCCATATGCAAGCAGAGATAGATAAGACCAAACAGTTTGTGATGCCAAACACACAAAAAACAGCCGTCGAAATCTTATGGCAATTGGATACACCCGTAAGAGAAGACATTTATCGATACATTGTAGAGGAGTGATTTTTTGAAAACAATACACGTAGTAGCCGCCATTATTAAAGATGGAAATAAAATATTCGCCACCCAAAGAGGCTATGGCGAATTCAAAGACGGATGGGAATTTCCTGGAGGAAAAGTTGAACCGGATGAAACAAGTAGACAAGCCATTGTTCGTGAAATCAAAGAAGAATTAGATACAACCATTCAAGTCGAAGAATACTTTGATACAGTCGAATATGACTATCCAAACTTCCACCTATCCATGGAATGTTTCATTTGTACGATCCTTGAAGGAAATTTAACTCTATTAGAACACGAATCCGCAAAATGGCTTACTAAAGACACATTAGACTTAGTAGATTGGCTACCTGCAGATTTAGGACTAATTGCTAAATTAAAAGAAATATTATAATCCCATGCAACATTTTAAAATACCTGAAAACGAGTATTTCACCTTTATATAAAGAACAAATACTCGTTTTTCTTTTGCCAAACTGTCAAATAATCAACAAATTTTCAGGAATTAATAATGTTTTCACATTGAAGTTTTATAATGGAAATTGGCTACTGGATGTGATTGGTGGTTACCTCTTGTCAAGGAGTTTTGAAGCCTTGAATCTTGAATTCCAGGTAAGTAGATCCTTCTATTTTTTTTACAGGAAAAAAGCTTATGTATATATATCTACATATTGATGTTGCTATGTGCTTATTTGCCATAGTAGAAATACTAAAAGTAACATTGATTATTATAGAAAAATGCAAAAAGCACTAATCACCACCGACAATGGAAAAAGATTAGTGCTTCAGCATTAACTTTATTTCAGAGTAACCACTGCTTTTCCAGTAGTCGTTCTCTATATGTATTATACAGATAAACCAAATGTATTTCCACAAGAAAAATTCTAAATCTAAAACAATGATTTATATAATTTTCTCCTGATTTTCTAATGAATGACGTATCGACAGAACATTTATGGTTTTATTATTTTCATCTACATAATAATATAGTAAATAATTTTTGATTACCATCTTTCGGACCTCATGGAATCCTAAAAATCTATTTTTAATCATTGGATTTGATTCAGGAAAATCACACACCAAAGCAAGCCTCTCAATCAATAAAATATAGAAGCTTTTGGCAGCGTGTAAATTGCATAAATGATTAGTCAAATAATCTAATATATTATCTAAATCTATTTGCGCTTCATCCGTAAAGAAATACTTATAAGCCATACTTATCTTTCATTTCTTCCATTACTTTTATACCATCTTTTAATTTACCAGAATACATCTGTTGCAATCCCTCATACACTGCTTTTGCTTCCTCTAATTCTTCAAAAACACTTTTATAATAGTCAATATCCATTACCACAAGACGCCCATATCCATTTTTTGTAACAAACACCTTTCCATTATCTTTACACAACTCCTCAATATGCACTGTATTTTTTAAATCTCTCATTGGTACAATTTCCATAAAAGTACCTCCTTGTGGCTATATTATATACCTTTTATGGTCACGCATCAATAATTTGAAACTTTTTCAACAATATTACGACTCTGAAATGCAAAAAGCACTAATCACCAGTGACAATGGAAAAAGATTAGTGCTTCAGCATTAACTTTATTTCAGAGTAACCACTGCTTTTCCAGTAGTCGTTCTCTATATGTATTATACAAAGAAACCGAATGTATTTCCACAAGAAAAGCTAAAAATCCCATACAACATTTTATCAACATCAAAAGCATCTATTATCATTTTATTTAAAGGCAATATTGAGATTTTCATGTGATTCAACTGTCAAATCAATTTCAAATCGATTAAAATCCCATACAACATTTTATTTATGTTAAAAGCATCTATTTACACTTTACTTAAAGTAAATATTGAGTTTTTCATATCATTCAACTGTCGAAAAAAAAGAATAATTCAAACGAACTATCCTTTCTTTTGTTGAATCCAATATACACTTTCTGCAACACGAACTTTCAAACCATCCATTATCATTTCTTTTTGTTGAAAGTTTGCCAAAACATTCAAGCGATTCCAGAAAGTTCTTTCGCAAGTGGATTTCCCATCAATAAAACATTCCATTTTGCGTCTCCCTCGACGTTTATCATAGAATATTCTGAATACGCTTACAAGTCTTGACTTTTTTTATTTTTATGATTCTTTATTTTACAGAAATGACTGTATATCCTGCATTTGTCACGGCATCACTCAACATCTGATCTGTGATATTCTCTGTGCAATTTAATGTAGCTGTTTTTTCATCTAAACTGACCACTACATCACTTACACCTTCCACTTTACTTAATGCATCCTTTACGTGTGCCACACAATGCATGCACATCATACCATCTACTGTTACTACTTTTTTCATTTTCTTTTCCTCCTTATATTCAACGGGAATATAACCCGCATCTTCAACCGCTTGTTTTAAAGCCACCTTATTTACTTGTTGCACATAATCAATATCGGCCTTACCTAAATTATAATCCACACGAACTTCTTTTACATTTGGAACCTTCTTTAAAGCATCCTCTACTAACCATGCACAATGTCCACAGGACATACCATCAATATGCATTGTGTATGTTTTGACTTCTTCCATTTCAATTCTAGGTTTAAAATAACGAAGTCGTAAAGCGTTTGTGACAACACAAACACTACTCAAAGACATACATGCCGAACCAATCATTGGTGATAATCGAAGTCCAAATGCTGGATACAATAAACCTGTCGCAACTGGGATTCCTAAAATGTTATAGAAGAAAGCCCAAAATAGATTCATCTTAATATTTTTAATAACGTCACTTGATAAATCAATTGCCGTCACTACATCCAATAAAGAGCTTTTCATCAAAATCACATCCGCACTATCTAAGGCAATATCGGTTCCAGCACCAATCGCAACCCCAATATCTGCACGCATTAATGCAGGCGCATCATTGATACCATCACCCACCATCATAACCTTCTTACCTTGTTCTTGAAGCTTACGAATTACACTCTCCTTATCTTGTGGCAACACATCACTAATCACTTCATCCACACTTAAAGATTTACCAATCGCATTCGCTGTTTTTTGATTGTCTCCAGTCAACATAACCACACGCATATTCTTCTTTTTAAATTGTTCTAATGCAACCTGACTCGTACTACGAATGGTATCCGCCACACTAATTAAACCGATCACATTTTGATCTTCCACAAAAATCAATGGAGTTTGACCTAAACTTGCATAAGCATCTAAGTCTGATAAAACATTTTGATTTATTTGAATATTTTTCTCTTCTAATAACCTTTTATTTCCTGCCAAATACACATGTCCATTTAGCTTAGCCTGAATACCACGACCCGAAATGTTTGTGAATTGTTCAGGTTGTTGAAGCTTTATATTTTTATCTTCCGCATACTCCACAATAGCCTGTCCCAAAGGATGCAAAGAACCACTCTCTAAACTTGCCGCCATTGAAATAAAGTCATTCATACTAATATTTGTATATACCTTAACACCTTGAACACTTGGCTTTCCTGAAGTAATCGTACCCGTCTTATCCAATACAATCGTATCAATCGAATGTAGCTGTTCTAATATGGCAGCCGACTTAATTAAAATCCCATTTTCCGCTGCCTTACCCGTACCTACCATAATCGCAACTGGCGTAGCTAAACCTAAGGCACAAGGACAAGAAATCACGAGTACACTAATCGCATTGGATAACGCAAATTGAATCGTTTGACCACTGATCAACCATGCGACAAATGTAATCAATGCGATTAAAATCACAACAGGAACAAATACACCACTAACTTTATCTGCCAAACGAGCAATAGGGGCCTTTGAGTTACCAGCATCATCGACTAGCTGAATGATCTTAGCCAAAGTTGTATCTTCACCTACTTTTTCAGCCTCAAACTGAAAAGTACCATTCTCATTCATAGTAGCTGAAATGACTGAATCCCCTACATTCTTTTCTACCGGAAGACTCTCACCCGTAATCGCCGACTGATCCACATAACCTGTACCCGAAATAACTTTACCATCTACTGGAATTCTTTGTCCCGGACGAATCACAACTATATCATGAATTTGAATACTTTCACTCGACACAACAATTTCTTTCCCATCCCTTAAGATTGTCGCATTTTTTGGTGCTAAGTCCACCAACTTATCTAAGGCATCACTCGTTTTTGCCTTGGATCTAGACTCCAAATACTTTCCAACACTAACCAAAGTCACAATTGTTGCGGCCGACTCAAAGTATAAAGAATGCATTGCCATATGGGCCATTTCCATATTCTGCACACCAAAATAATAGGCCATCTGATAAATACCGACCAAGCCATACACAAAGCTTGCACCTGAACCCATCGCAACTAAAGAATCCATATTGGCCGACTTTTTAATTAAAGCCTTAAAACCTGTAATAAAGAAATGTCTTTGAATAAACAATATAAATAGACATAGAATCAGCTGTGTTAAGGCTGAAACCATCATCCATTCCATACCCTCTAAAATAGGAAGACCTACCATAGGACCCATCGCAATTAGAAGTAAAGGAACCAATAAAACTAAACTTAAAATCAATCTTTGTTTAGCACTTCTTTGATCCGATTCCACTCGATTCTGACGATTCTGCCATACTTTACGAACCTCTGTCTTTTGACCATGCACACTAGCTCCATAGCCAATCTGTTTTACAGCTTCACAAATCGTTTGTTCATTCACCTTATCTTGATCAAATTCAACCTTCATTGAATTCGATAATAAAGAGACATCACAATGACTCACACCATCTAACTTACTCACAACACGAGTTACATTAGCCTGACAAGCCGCACATGTCATGCCTGTCACATCAAACTTTTCTTCCATTAAAACCACCTACTTTAACTTCTTTACTAAATCCATAACCTCACTCATGATTTCTGTATTTCCATTTTGCACATCCTCAACAACACACGTATTTAAGTGTTCCTGCAAAACAATGTATCCAAACGCCTGCAAAGCACTCTCTACAGCCGCTACCTGCACTAAGATGTCGCCACAATAACGATTCTCCTTCAACATATTCTCAATTCCATTCAATTGTCCTACCATACGATGAAGACGATTCGTCAATTGTTTGATTTCTTTCTCATCTCTAGGCTTATGTTTTTTATGACAACACTCACTCATTGATCTCACCTCGATATAATAATATACCCCCTATAGGTATATTTCAAGTGATATGATTTGTGGCATAATAAAAGAAAGGAAAAACTCTATGAAATATAATTATTACGTGTACCTGCCAAGAATTGGAACCATTCTTGTCATGTTTTTAACGTGCAGTGCACTCTTCTCAAAAGAAATCTTTTTTAATATCATATACCTTGTTTTTGTCGTGCTCTTTAGCCAAATTCTATTTATATATGAAAAAAGACTATTAAAAAACAATGAACCGCAATACGAAAAAATCAGTTTTCGCGATTCATTGTTGATGTATCCAATTCTATTAAATATTGAACTATTCCTATTTGCGATTGTCAGCCTATTTAGTATATTGATCCTTCTATGCATCAATAAAACCATTATGGCACTCATCACAATTGGAGTTATCACAATTATTATTTCACTCTATTTCAATATGCGAAGACACTAGTCTTCCTTTTTTTCTGTCTGATTCAACATACGATATCCAACACCCACATGCGTCTGAATATACTTCGGATTTGAAGTATCCGGCTCAATCTTTTTACGCAAAGTAGCCATAAACACTCTTAGACTTGGCGTTTCTGTACCTTGAACACTTCCCCATACTTCTTGCATGATATAATTATGTGTTAAAACCTTATCGGTATTTTTAGCTAAAACACACAATAATTTATATTCAATCGGAGTTAAATGGATTTCATGCCCATTCTCATATACACACCCCTGCGCATAATTGATTGTCAAATCTCCATTTTCATATACACTCTCATTTACACTTATGGTCTGACTATTATTTAATCTTCGAATCGTTACACGAAGTCTAGCCAACAATTCATCCACTGAAAATGGTTTTGTCAAATAGTCATCGGCCCCTAAATCTAAAGCTTTTACCTTATCTTGATCTTCACTTCTTGATGAAACCACAATAATTGGAATATTTGACCAAGAACGAACCTTCTTTATAACATCCAAACCATCCATATCTGGCAATCCTAAATCTAGAAGCATAATGTCCGGATTATAAGAAAGCACATTCATGATTCCTTGCTTCGCTGTTTTTGCCAGACGAAACTGATAATTTTCCATCTCTAGAGTTGTCGTAATCAAATTCCCAACCGCAATATCATCTTCAATTACTAAGATTTGAACTTTATTCATACAACTTTACCTCCACTGCATCCAATACAAACTTAAAACAAGCTCCATGAGGCGTTACATTCTCAACCCAAATCGTACCACCATGCGATTGAATAATAGATTTACACAAAGATAGACCTAGACCCATGCCACGTCTTGTATCTCCACCTCGATTATTTTCCGTATAGAACATCTCAAACAATTGTTCAGGATGTAATACACCATTTCCATCATCTTGAACTTCTATTAAAATTTTATCCTCAACCCGCCTAGCATTCAAAGAAATATTTGAATTTTCAGGCGTATATTTGATCGCATTATTTATTAAATTCACTAAAACCTGAATAATCAAGCGTGCATCCATATTAGCCATCAATAAATCATCCTCTAAATGCATAGAAATATTATGTTTGCGTTTATTACGACCCAAATGATGAATAGCCTCTCTAAAAATATCCTCAATCATTTCTGGTTGTAAATTCAACTGCATCGTACCATTTTCAATTCTCGTTATAAACAATAAGTTTTCCACCAAATCATACAACCACATCGCATCATTATAAATATCTTGATACAATTCCTTCTTCTTTTCTTGTGAAAACGCATTCTCGTTTTCCAATAATAAGCCAGCATTGCCTGAAATACTAGTCAGTGGCGTTCTTAAATCATGCGAAATCATACGTAATAAATCGGCTCGCAACGCCTCTTGTTTGGCTTGTTGCTCAATCTTTAGATTTTCTAAACGAATCATTTCCTTCTCTAAAGCCATACCACACTCGTCCAATATCGCAAGCCACAAATTTTTTTCAAAAGAATCTATCTTATCTTTTAATACAATTCCAACCACACCTAATACTTCGTGCGTTCCATTAATAGGCAAATATAAACACATCGAATCCGAATGATAACTCGTTGTCTTTCCAGCCTCATGCCTATTTTTATAAACCCAAGCCACAATATCCGTTTCTACAGGACACTGTCCTAATAGAATAGGCTCATCATTATGTGGATACAACACTAAATCCGTATCCAATAATTTATGCAGCTGTTTTAACATCGAAGCATAGATCGCATTCATATCATTCGCCTTTTGAAGCATCTGGCTCATCTCCAATAAGACTTGCGTACGATACACTTGTTTGGCATTTTCGAAAGATTGTTTCTTTAATCTTGTCATTAACGAACTAGATGACATGGCCACCACAAACATAACAATATATGTCGTAATATAGCTTGGATCACTCAACAAAGAAAAGTAGGGGTATGTAAAGAAAAAGTTAAAGCATAACACTGAAAATAAAGACGCCAATAAACTATAGATATATCCACTTGTCCAAATGGATACAAATACAATGCCCAAGATATAGATCATAATAGGCGTTGTAATCAAGAATTGAAAATGCATAAATCCCTTTCCAATAAGCGTACAAAGAAGAAGAATCCCTATCATTTTTAATGTATCTTTCAATGAAAAGCTCAAAAGATTAAAACTAAAATGAAACATGCGACGATAATCCTGCGGATAATTCACAGAATATACATCAATATTTTTCAACTTAAACAATGCTTGTTTCGCCAAATTTTTTTCTAAAACAACACAATCTACCTGAGAAACACCCACATATTCCACAAGCTGAGGCAATACATCCTGTCCATAAAGAATCGTTACTTTTGCCCCTTTACTCTCCGCATACTTAATATTTTCACGTAAACAACTCTTTGATGCCGCACTTATCCCCTCATATTTTGGAGTTTGCACAAAAATAGCACTCAATACTGCATGATTGCTTTTCGCAATTTGAGCTCCCTTATCAATAACTCTAGAATTATATTTAGAAGCCGATAAACATATTAATACATTCGCCATAAAGCTAGTATAACACAAGCCCACAAAGAATCATTCATCTTAACATTGTCTTAACATAATGTTAGAATACTTTATAGAATCTTAATACAGACTAGTGTAGAATGTTTTAAGATATTAGGATAGGTGGTTTTATGTTTAAAAAACGTATGAAACGCATTACCCCAGGACAAATGATTATCCTCAGTTTTGCGACTATGATATTTATCGGTGCCTGCCTGCTTATGCTTCCATTTTCCACAAACGATGGTAAGGGCGCACCCTTTTTAGATGCATTATTCACTTCAACCAGTGCCTCCTGCGTAACCGGACTGATTATGCATGACACAGCACAATATTGGTCCCCCTTTGGACAACTCATTATCTTGATTCTGATTCAAATTGGAGGTATGGGCGTCATTACGATGGCCATTCTACTCTTTGTTCTTGGAGGCAAGAAAATTGGTTTTAAACAAAGATATTTTATGCAACAATCTATTTCTGCCCCAAAACTAGGAGGTATTATCCGAAACACAAAATGGATTATAAAAGCTACAATATGTGTCGAAGCACTAGGTGCCATCTTATTAGGCATACGCTTCTTACCGCGTTTTGGACTTGTCAAAGGCCTATGGTATTCCATATTCCATTCCATCTCAGCCTTTTGTAACGCAGGTTTTGATCTAATGGGTACAAACCAAGCTTACTCATCTTTAACAGGATATGCCGGCGATATTTTAGTATCCAACGTCATTGCAGCACTAATCGTACTTGGTGGTTTAGGCTTCTTTGTCTGGAAAGATGTTGTTGAATACAAACATCATTTACATAAATATTCACTACAATCCAAAGTTGTATTATTTACTACTGCAACATTGTTGATCATCAGTACACTCTATTTCTTTATCAATGACTTTAGCCATTGGAATATGCGTCTAGCCGATCAAATCAACGTTTCCATTTTCCAAGCCGTATCCCCAAGAACAGCCGGATTTAATACGATTGATTTAAACAAAATGAATCAAAGCAGCATTTTCTTTATGACACTATTAATGTTGATAGGAGGAAGTCCACAAGGTACGGCCGGAGGATTTAAAACAACAACACTAGCCGTATTAATTCTAAGTATTCGTGCTGTATTCAATCATAAACAAAACCCACAATGTTTTGGAAGACGCATTTCCATGGACACATTAAACAATGCGACCGCCCTATTTATGTTGTTTATGGTATTATTCTTTACAGGAACATTCCTTATTTCAGCCTTCGATCAATTACCCATTCTTGACGCCCTATTTGAAGCGGCCTCTGCCATTGGTACCGTCGGATTGACATTAGGAATCACACCTACATTATCAAGTGCATCACATTGTATTTTAATTTTCTTGATGTTCTTTGGAAGAATTGGAGGCTTAACTTTACTTTTAGCCATTTCGAAACATCAAGTTGTCGCAAACACAAATTTACCACAAGAAAATATCACAATTGGATAACAGGAGGAACATATGAAATCAGTATTAATTATTGGTATGGGACGTTTTGGTCGTCACATGGCACAAAAACTATATGATTTAGGACATGACGTTTTGGCCATTGATAAAAATGAAGAAAAAATCAACAAAGTCCTTTCTTATGTCACAAACGCTCAAATCGGAGATTCTACCGACGAAAGCTTTATTGACTCACTAGGCGTATCGAACTTTGATCTTTGCGTTGTAGCCATTGGAGATGACTTTCAAAGCTCACTCGAAACAACAGCCCTATTAAAAGATTATGGATCAAAACTTGTTGTCGCAAGAGCCGTGCGCGATGTACACGCTAAATTCTTATTGCGCAATGGAGCCGATGAAGTTGTATATCCTGAAAAACAAATTGGTAACTGGGCCGCCGTACGTTTTTCAAGCGAAAACATCTTTGACTACGTACAACTTACTCCAGAATATTCCATTTATGAAATTGCCGTACCAACCGCTTGGATTGGAAAAACCATGTTAGAACTCGATATTCGTAGAAAATACCATATCAACATTCTAGCTACAAAATTCAATGGAATTCTAGACCCACTTCCTAGTGCTGAACATACTTTCCAAGAATCCGAAAACATTCTTATTCTTGCGCAAAATTCGGACGTACAAAAATTCCTTCGTTTTTAATGAAATCTTAACATGATTCCTCATTCTTTTACACCATTTAAACATTTAAAATTCTACAATAAAGGTGTAAGAAAGAGGCGATTATTTATGTTAGGAATTTTATCAATAGGATCCGTAATCTACATTTCTTTCTTAGTCCCACGACTTTTAAATCACATCTTAAATATCACTCACCATTAATGTATACCGCGAGCATATCAATTATCCCCATTTTTAAGTTATAAATATACTTAAGAAAGGGGATTTTATTATTATGAAAACATGGAAACTAGTCAGTGGAATCATTTCCATTGTACTAAGTGTATTTGGCGTATTCCAAAGTATGATGGCAGGCCTTGCCAACGCACTAGAAGAAAGTGGACAAGTAAGTGGAAGTGCAGGACTTGTTGTTAGTATATGCATGCTTTGTGGAGGAATTGTATCGATTGTATCTAGAAAGAACAATTCAAAAGGAACCAACATTGCACTTATTATTCTGTTTGGTTTAGCTACATTCACAGGCTTTGTACTTGCAGGAAACTACTTCGACCTATATATTTGGTCAGCATGGTGTTTAATCAAGCAGTACTTGCCTTCATCTCATTAAGAAAAGGTATCAGAAATTAAAACTGATACCTTTTTAAATTAATAACTAACAACGATTTTTTTGACATAGATAGTCTTCTACAACTTCGAATAAATCAGGCGGGTACAAATAATCATCATCAGAATCGTCAACTATGCGATACTAATTTTTCTCAATTGATAAAACTTTATAAATTGCTCCTTCTGTTAAATCTATATCATCTAGATGTGCAATATATCTAACCTTCATCTAACCACCCCTTGATTTCAAATCAACCTTTCAAACATTTTGGCAATTAAACAATTAACTACAATAAATTCTTTGTTTTTCGAACCAAGTATAATGGAAGATTCGTGAAATCACCATCTTTACGATATCCACGCTTAGAAAAACGATATGCATGTTCTGGTGCATAATTTGCGACATATGTCTTAAAAGAAGTGGCAGATCTATCCTCACCACCCTTTACTTCAATTGGAATAATTTCCATTTTATTTTGAACCACAAAATCAATTTCACCATTTCTATCCGAATAATATCGAGGTTCAACTTCAAATTGGCCTTTTAATTGTTGTAACACATAGTTTTCTGTCAACGGCCCTTTAAATTGGTAATCCGTTTTCAATAATATGGTGCCATTATCCACACCCGCCATTTGTTTAAGAAGCCCAGTATCAAACACAAACAATTTAAACTGATCCAATTTATCAAAAGCAGACAACGGATGTTCCATCTTAGACACATTATATACACGATTAAGCATACCTGCTGATACAAGCCATTCAATAGCGTCTTCAAAATCTCTAGCTCTAGCACCTTCACGAACGGCACCATACATAAACTTCTCATTTGGTTTCGCAAGTTGAGCAACAATACTTCTAAACACCATCAAAATACGTCCACTATTCACTTTTCCATTGTGTTTAGAAAAATCATTTTCATAAACCTCAATCAATTCTCTTTGAATTTTAGATATCATAGTAGGATCCTTGTACTTGATCCATGAAGATACACATTCAGGCATACCCCCTATAATAAGATAATAATTAAATACATCCAATAGGCGTTGATGAAAAATCTCTTCAATCACTTGTCCTTTTTGAACACTTTCATAATATGCATATAGCCCAGAATCAATCGCATCTAAAAATTCATCAAACGTTAATGGATAAATATCTAAAAGATTAACCATACCTACAGGATATGACTTTGGCTTTGCCAATAATGTACCTAAAAGACTTCCTGCCGCTATCACATGATATTCATTCGCCTTTTCTTTGAAATACTTCAGTGTATTTAATGCTTCAGGACACTCCTGAATTTCATCAAAGATAATCAAAGTTTTTTCAGGCTCAATTTTTTCATCACTGATCATAGAAAGAAGTTCAATAATACGATGTGGATTTTTATTGGTTTCAAAAATAGATTTTAATTCATCTTCTTCATCAAAGTTAAAATAAACATAATTATCATAATAATTCTGACCGAATTCCTTCATCAACCAAGTCTTACCAACCTGTCTTGCCCCTCTTAATACCATTGGTTTTCTCTCAGGACTATTTTTCCATTGAACTAGTTCTAAAATCGCATTTCGCTTCATGATACCACCTCTTAATTATAAATTAACACATTTTTCCTGACTTTTCTACATCTATTCAACACATTTTTCCGGACTTTTTAGTATTGTTTTTACACATTTTTCCGAGATTTTTAGTATCTATTTTGCACATTTTTTCTCTACATTAAAAAAGACAGCATTTAAGCTGCCTATCTTACCATATCACGAGTGATGTCTTTTAAGCTTTTAGCCCCACACATCTCCATAGTATCTTGAAGTTCACTGCCAAGTTTATCCACTAAGACTTGAATACCTTCTTCTTTTGCTCCATAGATCGCATTCACAAATGGACGAGCTACAATGACAGCATCCGCACCTAATGCCAAAGCTTTAAAGATATCGACACCATTACGAAGTCCACCATCCACAAAGATTTTCATACTGCCATCTACAGCTTTTACAATCTCTTCGAGTACTTCAGCAGTTGCAGGCGTCTGATCTTGAACTCGACCACCATGATTCGAAACCACAATTGCACTAGCTCCCGCTTCTTTTGCCTTTAAAGCCCCCTTCACACTCATAACACCCTTCACAATAAATGGTACAGGTGTATTTGAAATGATTGCCTTTAATTGTTCTGTATTCATTCTTCCTGCAGGAGGCTGACACCCCTTCAAGAAAGGAAGTCCAGCTGCATCTACATCCATAGCTACCGCAAAGGCATTACTGTTTAAAGCTAAATTTAGCTTTTCCAAATAAGTCTCTAAGCTCCAAGGTTTAACCGTTGGAATACCATACCCATTATTCTCTTTAATAATTCGTGTCGCATTTTCCATTATACTAGGATCTTTTCCATCTCCTGTAAACGCACAAATGCCTGCTTCTATACAACCTTTTACTAAGATATCATTGTATCCATTATCATCATATGCATCTGAATAGTGCATAGCTACAGCTCCTACAGGACCTGCAAAAATCGGATATTTAAATGTATGACCAAATAGTTCTAATTCTGTACTTACTGGCTCATTATCAGTAATTGTATCCATATTCACACGAATGTTTTTCCAAGCATCATAGTTACGCATCGCAACATCCCCAATCCCTTTAGCACCAGGACCTGGAATCGTATTTCGACATGCCCTTCCATCACATACAGGACAAGACTTACATAATTTTGTCCCCATCACTTCACGACTTTTTTCCATCAATTCCATATAATTCATAATCATTCCTCCATTACATTCGCTATAACTAAACCTAATATTCCGGCTACCAGTTTCACAACCACAAACCAAGTCACACTTGCAGGATTGACTGAGGCAATAAAACCGAGTTGTCCACCAAACACAAAAGCTCCACTCAAAGAAAA
Source organism: Holdemanella hominis (assembly GCF_014306155.1). NCBI lineage: Bacteria > Bacillati > Bacillota > Erysipelotrichia > Erysipelotrichales > Erysipelotrichaceae > Holdemanella > Holdemanella hominis. The sequence continues at coordinate 90,000 of NZ_JACRWH010000003.1, forward strand.
GGCAGCATTTATAATCTTGCCCTTCTTATTCATCTTACTAAATAAAGGAAGCATCGCAATACTTGTTCCAAAAGATAAGATAATTCCCATCACTGAGTATTTATCAATATTTAGTATTTGACCTACTCTTTCAATCTGATTTGAAAACTTTCTTAATACAATTTCACAAAACACTAAAGAACCACATACAATAATACTCATTTGAAATACAATGCGTAGTGCTTCATTGATTAATGTCGCATTTGTGAAGTTCAAATTGAAAAAGAAGGTTAGACAAACTAGAAAAAAGAAAATATACCCAAGCATTTGTACTAATTTAGAAAAAACGGTTAATACTACAATTAATGTTTGAAATGAAATAAAAAATAAACCAATCAAAATAGCACAAATAAGAATTACGGGTAAAAACACAATCAAAAAATGATCAATATGCAATAAAAAGCCACAACCAATAAGAATAGGTAATAAACCTAAAATACCATACACAACTCCTTTTAAATAGTGATTCAAATCATCTGTATCCAGTTCATTTAAAAAGATTGGCAATTGAAAACTAATTAAGCATCCTAAAGTGGACGTTAATAATACACCACAGAAAATCAAGATATTATCTGCATGTGTCATAGACTCTATAATGGAATATCCACCAAGATCTGGCGCCAACAAACTTGAAATAATCATTTCTTTATTTTCAAATAAAGTGGCATGACCATTTAAGAACGCAATCGCAATACAATAAAAGCCTCCTACGCTCATCATAAAATCGCCCATCGTTATAATGCCTCGATCAAAAGAAGTGGCTAGTCCAAGTCGATTCTTAAACATCTTGTCAAATAAGCCTAAAGCAGCAAAGCATAATAAAATAAAAATAATCGGATTCATGCATTCATTCTATAATAATAATGAAAAAAAGTCGAAGAAATTTTCTTCGACTAATGTGCGTTACTTGCCGAAACTTTTACTCTAGACCACAAATCCGCAATGATCTTACGTGTAGTTTCATCATATTGGAATACTTCATCCTTATCGTAACCAGCACGAGGTGTATATGCGTTGATACCATCATAATCTCCGCCTTTACCACCAAGTTCTTCCATAACTTCTTTATTTGGTGAAGTATATCCAACATAACTCGAATTATCCATAGCTGCATCATAGCTAGTAATATAACGAATAAACTCATTCGCAAGCTTAGGATTCTTCGCATTCTTAGGAATAACCATCGCATCTGACCATAAGTTTGTTCCACTCTTTGGCATATAGAATCCCATATTTTCATTTTCAGACATGACATAAGCCGCATCTCCAGAATAAATAACTCCTAAAGCCTTTCTTGCCTGTGCCATATTATCAATAATTTCATCTGTTACAATTTCTGGATCCATTGTCTGAACACATTGAATCAACCAGTTATATGCTGCATTCAATTCATCTTGACTTGTCGTATTCATTGAATATCCAAGAGCTTTTAATGCCATCATGAATGAATCTCTTTCAGAATCATATAGATAGATATCTCCCTTAAATTTCTGATCTAAGAAAATATCCCATCCATCTTTTTCCAAATCTTCTTCAGATACTTTTCTCTTATCGTATACGATACCAACAGTACCCCAGAAATAAGGAATTGAATATTCATTCTTTGGATCATACGGAAGACCTTTGATCGCATCCACCAATTCACCTAAACATTCTTTGCGAGTTTCTGGCTCTAATTTTTGAAGCATTTTTTCCTGCATCATTCTTTGAATCATATAATCACTTGGAACTAATACATCATACGCATCGCCATTGGCAACCTTAATATACATCTGCTCGTTTGAATCAAAGTTATCCATGATAACCTTAGCTCCCGTTAACTCTTCAAAACCTGAAATGATATTTTCACCTGTATATTCACCCCAGTTATATACATGTAAAGTTTGTCCTGCATAAGGCTGACTACCAGCTGATTTATTCAAGCCAAATAAAGAGGCCACTAAACCAACTACCACGACACCCGCAACAGCCCATTTCCAAGGTTTATTTTGTTTTGAAGGACTTGTCTTTTTACGAATCATTGGCAAGACATTCACAATTGTTAGAGTGATTGTGATCAACAAGACAACCAATGTACTAATCGCATTTACACTTGGATTAATACGCTTAGACATTGTATACACCATAATACTCAAGTTCTTTACACCTTGACCCGTTACAAAATATGAAATAACGAAATCATCAAAAGACATTGTGAACGCAATCAAAGCACCTGAAACAATACCCGGCATAATTTGTGGCACAATAACTTTCACCAAAGCTTGCCAAGGCGTAGCCCCTAAATCCATTGCAGCATCGGCCAAGTTTGGATCTAATGATTTGATCTTAGGCATAATACTCAAAATAACATATGGAATACAGAAAGCAATATGTGCTAATAATAATGTCACAAATCCCTTTTCAATTTGGAAAGTAATAAATAGAAGCATCAATCCAATGGCAGTAACAATTTCAGGGTTCATGATTGGAAAATCATTGACCTGACTGACAAAAGCACGCAATACTTTCTTTGACTTTGATAAACCAATCGCCGTAATCGTACCGATGATCGTAGAAATAATGGTTGCCAATAAGGCAATAATAATTGTGATATACAAAGATTCCATCATACTGTGATTTTTAAGCATAGCCTCATACCAACGTAACGAGAACCCTGTAAAGTGTGTTAATGATTTTGAACTATTAAAGGAAAAAATAATCATGAATAATATTGGTGCATAAAAGAACACCAATAATAAAGCCATGCCTACTTTACCTAATACTCTCTTATCTTTCGACATGCCTATTTTTCCTCCTTATTACGCTCTTCCAATTTCCTTACAAGCATCATTAGAAGCATCATGATCATAGCCATGATCATTGAGATAGCTGAACCAAAGTTCCATTCTCCCACAGTAATGAATTGGTTTTCAATGACGTTACCAATCAAGAAGAATTGTCCTCCACCCAATAATTTAGGAATGAAGAATGAACTTACAGCTGGCAAGAACACTAATGTGATACCTGAAACTACGCCCGGTAATGAAAGTGGGAAAATAACCTTCCAAAACGTTTGGAATTTATTGGCCCCCAAATCCTGAGCCGCCTCTAATAAAGATTTATCCATCTTCGTTAAAGCCGTGTTGATCTGCAGAATCATAAATGGCAAGAAGTTATACACCATACCAATCAATACAGCAGCCTCTGTATATAAAAGTTCTGTATGAATTCCAAACAAGCCTAAAAAGCTACTAATAATTCCATCACTTGATAAAATACCAATCCATGCGTATGTTCTTACAAGCATATTGATCCATGTAGGAAGAGTAATCGCAAGAACTAAGATTTGTTGAACTTTAGGACTATTCTTAGAAATAAAGTATGCGATTGGATATCCAATCAACAAACAAATAATGGTTGTCTTAATGGCAATCCATAAAGAACGCCATAAAATCAACAAGAAATCTTTGTCTGTAAAGAAACGAACATAGTTATCTAATGTAAGCTTAAAGTGCACAATACTGTTGCCTTGCTGAATGATTGAATAAAACGCAATCAGCAACATCGGAAGCAACAACATGATGCAAGCCCACACAATATAAGGGATTGCTAATTGTTGAAATTTTTTCATTTTCTAGAATCCCATTTTCTCCATAACATGAATATCTTCCGCAAAGAAAGTAAGTCCGACTTCTTTTCCTTCCTCTACATAATCCGTTGTATGAATCTTAAATTCACGACCCGTCGTCCAGAAAGTAACCTTATAAATTCCTTCCTTGATTGTTTCAGGATCAAAATCATAATCTACATCTAGATCTACTGTTTCGTTTTCGTCATCCAACTTCCAACCCTGTGCATTTGCCCAAGTCTTCAAGTCTGTATCAATAGCCATGGACTCCTTGATTTCATCCACTGTTTTAAAGAAGTTAAACGCAGAAACGGCTTCATTAGCCTTCTTGTTTTCAACAACCCTTTGGTCCACAACCCAAATCTTACGCGTAATTGAAGTTTTATTGTTTGTTGAGAAAGTAACAGTATATTCTCCTACTTCCTGTTTTAAATCTGTATCAATATCATGAATTGAAATAAACTCATCTGTTTCAGGATTCCAAGCCTGTGCATCGGCACGCGCAATGATTTCTTTATCATCAATATCCTTCATATCTTCTAAGTCTAGATAGAAGTCGTTGGCAGAAATCTTTTCTTTTCCATCTTCACTTGTGATCGCATAGTTCTTGTTTACGTGCATATTTACCGTAACATGCGTACCAGGAACTGTTTCCACCATAATTTCATAGTGAACACCCTTAAATAATACACTCTCAACTTCACCAGTCATCTTGCCATCTTTCACATCCACAATATCAATATCTTCTGGGCGAATTACGACATCCACCGGTTCATTTTCTTTATATCCAACATCGACACAATCAAATGTAATATCATCAAAACGCACTTTCTTATCGCAAACCATACGTGCTGGAATAATATTACTTTCCCCAATGAACTTTGCAACATATTGATTGACTGGTTCATTATAAATGTCTTCTGGACTACCAACCTGCTGAATCTCGCCATCCTTCATGATAACAATCTTGTCTGACATTGTTAGTGCTTCTTCCTGATCGTGCGTAACGAAGATAAATGTGATTCCTACTTCTTGTTGAATCTTCTTTAATTCATACTGCATTTCTTTACGAAGCTTTAAATCCAACGCACTCAAAGGTTCATCCAACAATAATACGCTTGGCTCATTAACTAATGCACGCGCAATCGCAACACGCTGCTGCTGACCACCAGATAGTAAAGTAACATCTTTATTTTCAAATCCTTCAAGACCAATCAACTTCAACATTTTCATGACCTTTTGATCAATAACGTCCTTACTCATCTTTTTAATTTTCAATCCAAACGCAATATTGTCATACACATTCATATGAGGGAATAGTGCATATTTTTGGAAAACCGTATTCAACTCACGCTTATAGGCTGGCACTTCACAAATATCTTCTCCATTCAAGATGACTTGTCCTTCGCTAGGTTCTAAAAAGCCACCTAAAATACGTAATAAAGTTGTTTTTCCACAACCACTAGGACCTAATAATGTGACAAACTCATTTTCATATATATCTAAATCAATACCCTTTAACACAACTTGACCATCAAATTCTTTTACGATGTGGCGAAATTGAATTAATTTATTCTTTTCCTGTTCCATGTATGTTCTCTCCTTGTCAATTAAAATACAGGCGGTGTAGATACCCATAATACTTTGGCATCCGCACTCGATACGTTTTCTAAATAATGCCCTTCCTTACCTGTAATATAGAAGGTTTCTTTTGATTTAACTTTTAACCTTTTATTACCAACAACTAAAACAACACTGCCCTTTAAAATATAGCCAAATTCTTCTCCCTCATGAGCCTTGACTTCCTGTGACTTTGCGCCCGGTTTTAAAGTCAATAAAAGAGGTTCCATCTGATTCTTCTGGGCATTAGGAATAATATATTCCGTAACCAAATCATCTTGCTCATTCACAAAAAAATCTTGCGTATGGAAAACAATCTGCTCTTCCTTGCTTGATTGAAAGAAATCTGCCAAATTGGTACCTAAAGCTTCCAATATATTCTCCAATGCAGAAATGTTTGGACTTGTTAAGTCGCGCTCTAACTGCGATAAAAAGCCTTTCGTTAATTCACTACGATTCGCAAGTTCTTCCAAAGTCAACCCATTCTGGGTTCGAAGCTCTTTTAGTTTTTTGCCTATTTTCATTCAATCACCCCCTGTTTGTTTTTTATACTAAACTTTTTGTTTCATTAAAAGAACAAGTCTATTATATAGGAAACCATCAATTATGCAAGAAAAAAAGAGCATTTTTTTGCTCTAAAGTTAAAGTTATTTTACTGCTTCATATTTCTCAAACGATACAATACACAATTTGTCATAACTGCCAAATATAAAGCCTCACTCATACCTTGTGTCTGTAAAGTCAACGGATAATTATCACGAATCATAAAGTCCATACTGATGTTTGTTCTTTGCGATATTTTTAAGATCTTATCCACATTGATCTGTCCCTCATCCCAATACTTAGCAGTGTTTCTCGTTACTTCCATATATTTGCCAAATTGAGTTTGTGAAAGCGAAAAAACAACTTCTCGTATAAAACGCATACGATCACCCATATCATTTTTTAAATTGTATTCAAAATCCTTAAATTTCGAACTTCTTTTAATATCTGTAAATAGTTCAGGATGAATCAATTTCATAATATCTTGAACCTGATTCCATGTTAAGCCTTCTAAATTAACGGGCTGATTATACATTTGATCAAAGAAAATCGAATCAATAGATTGATGATTATAGTCTGCAAGAATAAGTACAATACGCGTTTGCGTGCGATCCTCAGAATGAATTTGCCTTCTAAAATTACGCAAAGACATATGGGCTGCTTTGGCAACTACTTCCTCTGAAATATTATTATCTTCAATAAATTGCACAATTTGTTTCATAAAAAAACACCTCCACGTTAAACATAGAGATGTTTTTTACATTTGTACTCGACCGAAAATCGAAAATCGGTCGATGAAAACGATTTTTTTAAGCTTTTGTCGTATTTTCGTTTTGAATATTCTTAATAATATCCGTTAAATCCGCTTCATTGATAGCACCATCATAGAAATCATTCAACGTTTCAATCAGACCCTTATCATCTGGTAAAACCGTTTCAAACACTTCTTTCATGTGTGCAGCCTCCTGACTTGAACCTGCATACTTAACAGTCGCATGAATCATAGATGTATAGATAACATTCACCAACATTAAGTGATACTTATTGTTGTAGCCATCATTACGATTATCAATGATTGTATTGGCACTGATTAGAGCTGCACCTTGATACTTGGCTAAAGTAGGAAACTCTAAATAAAGTCCCTTTACCGTCTTATATGTCATTAGTTTCAGTGCATATACACACGCAAATTGTTCTAAATCACCAAACATACGTAAATGATCATCACTGTCTAGAACCTTTTTAAAATTGATATCTAATAATCTTGCCAAAACATCACTCACACATTCAAGATTGGTCTTACAAACCACTTCCTGACGACCATCTAAATCCGTTGTGATTATGAATAAATCGCCTTCGCGATCATAAAATATATTATCTGGATGTCTTAAATTCACCATGTGATCACCTTTTAACGAATAAAATTCGTACCCTTTCTAATTTCCTTTTCAGGCAAACCATACGCTTCTTTACCTAAGGCAATACTTTTCATCAAGAACGTCATATTACGAGCTAAAGCACGCATTGTTTGTTTACCCTCTTCATCCTGATTGGCTTCTTGCGCAGTATTTCCATGAATTGAATTCCAATATTGACTCGAAACAACAGGCATACCACTGATTGTAAAATACTTATTTAATTCATCAAAAGTAGCACTCGCTCCGCCACGACGACAAGAAACAACACTAGCCCCCACCTTCATTGTCTTATCAAAACGCGAAATATAGAACAAACGATCTAATACTGCAATCAATGTTGCATTCGCGCTGGCATAATATACAGGACTTGAAACGACCAATCCATCCGCTTCTTCAAATTTAGGTAACAATTCATTGACAATATCATCATATACACACTTGCCAAGTTTCGTACAAGCACCACAAGCTAAGCAACCACGAACAGCTAAGTTTCCAACTTGTACAATTTCGGTTCCTACACCATTTTCTTTAAATACAACTTCCATTTCACGCAAAGCCAAATCATTCACTCCACTCGCATGTGGACTACCATTCAACATTAAGACTTTCATATTTTTCCTCCGAAAAAACCTATCTCTATTTTATCATTTGCGTCAACATGATAAAATGATATTTATGAAACGAATAGTAACTGGAATATTAGCGCATGTCGATGCAGGTAAAACTACTTGTATCGAAAGTATGCTTTATACATCAAAAACAATCCGAAAATTAGGACGTGTCGACCATCAAGATGCCTATTTGGATTATGATAATCAAGAAAGAGAAAGAGGCATTACCATTTATTCAAAAGAAGCTCACTTTCATTGGAAAGATAGTGAAATCTATTTGATTGACACACCCGGCCACGTCGATTTTTCAAGTGAAATGGAAAGAAGTCTTCAAGTATTAGATTTAGCCATTCTTTTAATCAACGGACAAGACGGTATTCAATCTCACACTTCTACCATTTGGAAATGCTTAAAACACTATAAGATTCCTACGCTGATCTTTATTAATAAAATGGATATTAGCTATAAGACACAAAAAGAGCTTATGAATGATCTTAAAGTGCATTTTTCATCCAACTGTATCAATTTTAAATCAAAAGATGCTGAAGATGAACTGTCCATGTTGAATGAAGATATCATGAATCACTATCTAGAAACCGAAGAAATCGATTCATCACTTCTTCAACAAGCCATTTTTAAAAGAGAATGCTTCCCCGTATTCTTTGGCTCTGCCTTAAAAATCCAAGGCATCGAAGATTTAATGGATGCGATCATCGATTTATCTTTTATCCAAGATTACCCTGAAGATTTTGGTGCTCGTGTATACAAGATTTCAAATGATGACCAAGACAATCGTTTAACCCACGTAAAGATTACGGGTGGTGTTTTAAATGCCAAAGATAAAGTTGGTACAGATGAAAAGGTAGATCAAATTCGTTTGTATAACGGAAAACAATTTGAAATGGTACAAACCGCTTATCCAGGAATGATTTGTGCACTAAAAGGATTGAACAAGTATGAAGTAGGTCAAGGGCTAGGCTTTGAATCTGACACGACAAAACCACTCTTAAATGCCTATATGAATTACCAACTCCTACTTCCCGAAGGTGTAGATGCACTCACTATGATGCGCTACTGCAGTGTACTTGCTCAAGAAGATCCGCAGCTACAAATTGAATATGATGAGCAGACGAAACAAATTTTCTTAAGGCTAATGGGATCAATTCAAATGGAAATTCTTCAAAAAGAAATTGAGAAAAGATCTAAAGTTAAAGTTGGTTTTACAACGGGTAAAGTTTTATTTAAAGAAACCATTCAAAATAGTGTGATTGGTGTAGGGCACTTTGAACCTTTAAGACACTATGCCGAAGTACACTTAAAACTTGAACCATTACCTAGAGGTAAAGGACTTGTGTTTGAATCAAACTGTTCCAATGACGATTTAGCTTTAAACTGGCAAAATCTGATTTTAACGCATTTAAAAGAGAAACAACACAAAGGCGTATTAACTGGATCGCCAATTACCGACATAAAAATCACTTTAGTGGCCGGTAAAGCGCATTTAAAACATACAGAAGGTGGGGATTTTCGGCAAGCAACCTATCGTGCTATAAGACAAGGTTTAAAAGAAGCAGAATCTGTATTATTAGAACCTTATTATAGTTTTGAATTAGTCGTTGAAAATCAATATGTTTCAAAAGCCTTGTTTGATTTAGAAAACAAGCATTGCTCATTTAAAATTGAAGAAGACATCAACAATCTTGTTCACATAAAAGGAACGGGACCCGTTCGTGAGTTGATGGACTATCAAAAAGATGTCATCGCATACACAAAAGGAAAAGGCCAATTTATTTGTGAATTAGAAGACTATCATGAGTGTTTTAATCAAGAAAAGATCATTGAAGAAACAAATTATGATAGTGAAGCCGATTTAAACAATCCAACCGGATCTGTATTCTGCGAACATGGAGCAGGTTATTTTGTGCCTTGGGATGAAGTCAAGGAGCATATGCACATCCAAATTAAAGAAGCCAACACAACTTCCTATGCTTCTTATGTAAAACATACTGTTCGTGAAGAAGAATTAAAGAAAGTATTTAATTCACTTGGTGGAAACAACAAGAAAGCTGAAAAGCCAATCAAGAAAAAAGCGAAGGTTGATATGAATTTAAATCAGATTCATGTCGAAGATAAAAAGCCAGAATGTTTAATGATTGACGGTTACAATATGATTTATGACTGGCAAGATTTAAAAGATATTGCCAAAGTAAACATTGAATCTGCTCGTGATGAATTGATCAATCGAATCTCGAATTATCAAGGATATAAGCGGATCAAAGTCATCTTAGTATTTGATGGATATCGCGTTAAAAACAATACAGGTTCACATTTTAATCAAGGAAATCTAGACATTATTTATACTAGATACAATCAAACAGCAGACAGCTATATTGAAAAGGCTGTACACGACTTAAAAAAGAAATATGAATTATCAGTTGCGACAAGTGATGGCTTGATTCAAAATGCGATTTTGGCCAATGACGCAAAAAGAATTTCAGCTCGTGAACTTGAGATTGCCGTAAAAAACGTAAACAAACGAGCTCTTTCGTACCTAAGGAAATAGTTTATGATATAATTAAGTGGCGAAAAAGATGGAGGAATTTAATTATGACAAGAAAGATTGCCATTATTGGAGCCGGTCCTGCTGGCTATACATTAGCTCAAGAATTAGTTAAAACAGAAAATGAATACCAGATTGATATTTTTGATAAGGAAGCTGAAATTGGTGGAGCCATTTATACAGGTATTCCTGAATATCGTATGCCCAAAACATTCTTAGAAAAAGCCTATAACGGATTGATTGAAGCCGGTGTTAAATTCCATTTTAATACTTTTGTGGATCAAACTATGTTTAAGGAATTACAAACAAACTATGATTATGTAGTTGTAGCAATTGGTGCCCAAATTGAAAATACTTTTGGTTTTGAAACAGGTAATGGCGTCGTTGCCGGCTTAACATTACTTTACGATTTAAATATCAATCACAAACAAGAAGACTTCAAAAAATATAAAAAGGCCATTGTTTGGGGTGGTGGAAATGTTGCGATGGATTGCGCAAGATCATTAGTTCGTATCATTGATGATGTCACAATCGTATATCGTAGATCTTTACAGGAAATGCCTGCAAGTCCTGCAGAAATCAAAGCCTGTGAAAAAGAAGGTGTTAAGATTGCCTTCTTAAACAACATTAAAGACATTTTAAAGGATGAAAACGGAAATGTTTGTGGTGTTCAAGTTGCGAAAATGGAACTTGGAGAAATGGATGAATCTGGAAGAGCAAGCTGCCACGAAGTAAAAGATTCATTATTCACAATGGATTGCGATCTAGTTGCGATGGCTATTGGTCAAAAAGTAGACTTCACTCCATTAAATGACGATTTAAAAACAACCAATACACACGCCTCTACATTAGATAATGTATTCATTATTGGAGATGCCTTCACTGGGCCAAAAACAATTGGTAGTGCTGTAATGGAAGGTAAAAAGATTGCCAAAGAAATCATAGGAACGAAATAATCGTTCCTATGATTTCTTTGGAAAACAAAAAAACTACCCACACCAACTCTTGCAAAGTTTGTAGGTAGTTTTTACTACATCATAATCTCTTTTCAAATCCACCATCAATTTCTTGATCCTCGCTAATTGTCACAAAAGCCTTTGGATCAATTTCATTGATAATTTTTTTGAAGTTACGAATCTCATACTTATTGACAGCACAAAATAAAATATATTGGTCTGTATCTGTATACGCACCTTTCCCCATCCAATACGTTACTCCACGGCCGGTTCTTTCCATGATCACATTTTTCATATTCTCTTTCTTTGTGAAAATCAATACAGTCATGTTGATATTCTGATAATGGATGCGATCACTAATAAAGTAAAGAATTGCCACAAAGATAATGGAGTAAAGTGATGTCTGCAAATCAAAAATAAAGGCACAAATTGTAAATAAAATTGAGTTGATAATAATTGAAAGCTTACCTACCGAAAAGCCTGGTTTTGTCTTAGATAAACATACACCGGCAATATCCATACCACCGCAACATCCACTACTCTGTAAAGCAAGTCCAACTCCAATACCACACATTAAGGCTCCAAAAATACAATTTGAAAGCATATCTGGCATAATCACAAAAGATTGCTTTGGCAAAATAGATAGAGTAATGGTTTGCACCACCAAACTAATGACCGTCTTGATACAAAACTCTTTGTTCATAATCTTAAATCCCATCACAAACAAAGGAATATTAATCATAAAGTTAATGATTCCCACCAAATTCATATGCCCAAGACTTGGAATCATCTTCACAATAAAATACTCAATAATCTGTGCAATACCAATGGCACCACCAAAATTGATTCCATTAGGTGTCACAAATAAATAAATTCCTAACGAAAGTAAAATACTTCCTATAATTAACTCAATATACTTTTCAATATTTTCTCTCATTCTAAAACCCTCTAAACACTAGGCATTATATCATTTTTGCATATTTTTAAAGAATATTTTTTACTTTTATGCATATTTTTTCTATTTGTCTGTAATTTGGTAGTACAAATGACGAATCGCCATGATAGGATGATACACCAACATTCTAGGACCAGAAAAACGCATGACCTTACGAATCTGTTCTCTTTTATCCTTCTTGTAACAATGTACCTTACATTGCGAACAAAATGTCTTTGTTTCCATAAAAGGACGCTTTTCAATGTGCATATTAAGTCCGCCTTGTTCATGTACAAAATCAAGGATACCCACCTTTTCTAATACGCTATTCATTTCTTTTTCAGAGGCATCTTTAGCCACCGACAAATTGTCTTTAAGCGTTCCACTAAACAAATAGCTTTCTAAAGAAACCAAAGCCATATATGGATAGATATTAATATCCTTGATTTCATAATTTGATAGCTTCAGTTCACCCCTATAATTCGAATATTGTCCCCATCAATAAAGAGACAATTGTACTCTTACCACTCTCACCTACAAAACCAATCATTTCTTTAAATGCTTTAAAGTGTATACCCTGTAAAACTTCCTTATCGGTATATCCAAAGTGTAGATTGTGAGCAGAAATTGAATATGAATCTAATTTTACATTTTGTTTCTCCTCTATTTCCTTTTCTAATATCGCAAACAACTTATCACTTGCCGCCATACCATTCCTCGCAATATGAAAATATGACCCTAACTGACGCATAGGAATCAGTGGAACACAAACCAGTAGAACCAAAGCGGCTTTAAAATTCATAAATGAAATAATGATAAATAAAGTTATTGGTGCAATTAAAGAATAAAAGAATTGCGGAATATAATTCGCAAAATAGGTTTCTAATTGTTCAATACCTTCACTTGATAATTGTACAATTTCTGCTGTACTCCACTTATTTGTATACTCAATTCCAATTTTAGACAGCTTCTTATATAAACGAGAGCGAAGCGTTTCCTTGACAATATGACTCGATAAATACGACATCTCAATTGCCTTTTGATTTACAATATAGCGAAGTATTAAACATATAAAAATGATTCCAATACATAATATATTTCTATGTTTTGCGATAATCAAGCATAAACATGCCGTAGAACATACGTTACAAATTAATCTTATCCATTGATATAACACATTCTTTTGAATATACGGAATACTTTCTTTTACCGAAAACAATAATTTTTTATTGATCATAATTCACCTCAGTTAGTCTAAATAAATTGAGTTTATAATGACTAACAATAAATATCAAACAAAAAAAAACAACTAGATTTCTCTAGTCGTTAATTTCAGATACCTTAATTGTTTTTATGACAGGCTGCTTACTTTCGGCAATTGTACCATTATCATCCATGGGATCTGCATCCTCACAAATTTGATCTACGATCTTCATTCCTTTAGTAACATGTCCAAAAGCTGCATATTGTCCATCTAATGAATCATTGTCTTCTTGCATAATAAAGAATTGTGAACTTGCCGAATCATAGTCTGAACTTCTAGCCATAGAAATAACACCACGTTTATGTTTGATATTATTCTTTACACCATTATCCTTAAATTCTCCCTTGATTGTCTTATCCGATCCACCTGTACCATTCGCATTGGGGTCTCCTCCCTGAATCATAAAACCTTTCATGATACGATGGAATGTCAATCCATCATAGAACCCTGATTCAGCTAAATCTACAAAGTTCTGTACCGTAATTGGAGCTGTTTTACCATCTAATTTCAGTGTGATTGTTCCATAGTCCTCCACTTCAATTTTGGCGATATACTTCTTCGTCTCTTTTTGACACCCAAATAAAGATATACATAGAACCAACGAACATAGAATCGTTAATAGTTTTTTCATCATTTTCCACCTCTTCCTTATTTTAACAGGACAAGCCAAAGAAAAAAAGGATGTTTCCCATCAAAAGCCAGGTAAAACATCCTAATTAGATCTTAGTATTCTAATCTTCTGTAGTAACGACGAATTTCCATTGGGTGACGAGTTTCGATTTCCATGTGAACATCAATTCTGTTGTTTACTGCGTGCATTACATGGTGAGACAAGTGTTTACGATATTTTTCGCTAATACCCTTTAATTCGTAATCTTTAGAATCGATAATTGTGTAGTTTGCACAAATTCTTGGAATGAAGTTAGCAACACGTTCAGATAATGGACGTTGAGCATCTTCACCAATATAAATTGTAACTGGAGTTTCTTTAGTTACGATTTCGAACATACCGTGGAAGAATTCATTAGATGTGATTGATTTAGTTTTTAACCATAATTGTTCTTCCCAGTAGCACATTGCGTATGAGTAAGTAGCTCCCCATTGGTTACCAGCACCTACGAAATAGTGCATTTCATCATTCCAGTGTTTTTTAGCGAATTCAATTGCGAATGGTTCAGCTTTCTTTTCAACTTCTACTAAAGCTTGTGCTAAGTATTTGTCGAATTCTGCGTACATATCTTCGTAGTCTTCGAATTCACCATTGTTGAACATGAAACGGTCAGCAACCATGAAGAATTTTAATTGTTCGTTAATTGGATAAGAGATCTTGTAGTCTGCTAAGTCTAATAAGATAGCTTCTTTAGCATCTACGAATGCAATAACTGTAGCTCCAACTTCTGTTTTGATTTTTTTGATTGCATCAACTACTTCTTTTGTATTTCCAGTTACAGAAGAGATAATAACAACTGTATCTTTAGTAATACGTTTGTTTCCTGTAGTTAAGTATTCTGCAGCATTTTCTGCCCAAGTTTCAATAGCTGACATTTCTTTCATGTGTACAGTCGCCTGCATAGCACTTGCCCATGTACCACCAACACCTAACCAGCAGATATTTGAATATCCACGTTCACAAATTTCATCCACGAATTCGTTGATTTGAGGGCGAAGAGCCAACGCTCCATTCACGCTATCAATTTTTTCTTGTTCATTAAATTTAATCATTTTATTGTTCCTCCTCATCTAATGAATTAACCTGCTAATACGCCAAAATAAGCACCGATTACACCAATGATCATTGTTCCAAAAATTAAAATTACTGGATTGACTTTCTTTTTCAACAAGAAGTAATACAACCAAGTACCACCTAAACCAATTAATCCTGGCATAATTCCGTCTAAAATTGATTGTAGTGTTGTAACTTCGTCACCAATTCTAGATAATTCAACATTTAATGTTGTCCAAACCATATCTTTAGACATACAACCAACTACCATAACTCCAAGGATACTTGCAGCAGATAATAATTTGTCCATCATTCCATTTTCTTGCATCTTTTGTAAGTAATTGAAACCTAAATTGTATCCAAAGTGAGCACCAAAGTAACGTACGATGAAGCATGGAATATTATAAAGTAAGAAATATAAGATTGGTCCCATGATATTTCCAGCTTGTGCTAAAGAAATACCGATACCAACAGCGATAACACGTAAACATCCAACAAAGATTGAGTCACCAATACCTGATAAAGGACCCATTAATGCAGTTTTGATACTAGCAATCGCTTCTCCATCAACTTCTCCTCTAGCCTTCATTTCTTCCATTGAAGTAACTACACCACCAATAAATGGAGCCAATTGTGGAGTGACATTAAAGAATTCAACGTGTCTTACTAATGCATCACGATATCCTTCTTCATCACCTTCATAAATCTTTTTCAAGTTGTGATTCATCATCATCGCAAAGGCAATGTGCATCTGACGTTCATAGTTCCATGAGAATTCCATTCCTAAAGAACCTTGGTTAAATGCTAAATTTGTAATATCTTTTTTTGTAATTTTAGAAGTCATCATCGTCAGACACCCCCTGTACAGCTTCTGCTTCTGTAGCTGCTTGTTTATCTAAGAAGTTAAATTTAACCAATACTAAGATAACACCAATCATTGCTACACCTAATACTGGAACACCCATATAAGCAGCTAGAATAAATCCTAAGAAGTAATAAGGAATATTTTGTTTATTAATTGTCATACGCATCAACATCGCAAAACCTAGTGCAGGTAATAATCCAGCAGCTGCCGCCATACCATTAGTAACGAATTCTGGAATTGCATTGATCAAATTACCAACTGCATCGCCTCCTAAATAGTAAGCAAATAATACCAACAAGAAACGACGTACGACTGTGATCATACCAATTAACCAGTGCGTAAATACTACACCATTATAATTTCCTTTTGCTGCATAATCATCTGTCCAACGTAAGATGATTGAGTTAAATACATTACATAAGTTACCAATTGCTTGAGAAACTAATGCGATAGGCATTGCCAAAGTTACAGCTGTTTCAATTCCTCTACCAGTCGATAAAGCAAATGCTGTAGCCAAAACACCACCAACGATTGTATCAGGCGGTATATAGGCACCAACACTAACTGCCCCCATAAAGAATAATTCTAGGCTTGCACCAATTACGATGGATTGCTCCAAATTACCAACTATTAGCCCTACTAATGGAGCTAAGATGATTGGACGGTTGATATAAAGAGAACCCATTTGATCCCCTAAAACACCAAGTGCTGCAACCAAACCAATCAAGATTGCTTGTAACAACATATTCTGCTCTCCTCCTTGCTATGTTTGTTAAAGAACGCTTTGTACCGGCACGCTACTTTCGCTGGCCAATTGTCGGATTTCTACTTCAACACCCTTATCCAACATTGCTTTTATATCCTCTTCATCTTGAGGGCCTACAAATATAGCTTTGCTAATTTGCCGATATCCGTCTTGTTTTTTTGCTCCACCTAAGTTAATACTCTTAATGGCTGGAACTTCTTGTACTAATCGATATGCATCATGAATTGTTTGAACTACGATTAGTAACTTGTACTTATCTGTAACACCGCTGTTTAATGCTTTTACAGAATTTTCAATGTCTTTGATAACCAACTTAACACCTGCTGGTTTACCTAATTTCAAAGTTGTTTTCCACATTTCATCATTCACTACTTCATCACTCGCAACCAAAATACAGTCTGCTTGTACTGCATTTGTCCAAGAGAATGCTACCTGACCATGTAGTAGTCGATGGTCTACACGACATAACTTAATCATATTTCTTCCTCCTAAAATTCTTCTTCATTGTCGTTTGAAAGAAGATCGTTACAATAAATCAAGCCATCTTTGGCTTCTTGTACACTTTGACGAATCATGTTTTCAATATCATCATCTTGACGCATAAACACATTCATCAATAATCCAAGATTCATACCTGTAATTAAATGTGTATTTGGACGACTTAAACGCTTCATCCATTCATTATTTACGCTACCACCAAATACATCTGTACATACAATAACAGGATCTGTATCTGGAATATCTTTTAGTGATTCTTCAATCAAATCATTTACATCTTGTCCTTCTTCAACATAAGCTGTAATTATATGCGTATTTGGCTGTTCTCCCAAAATAATTTGAACAGAGTTGTAAATGCCACGTGAGAATGTTCCATGACTTGCCAAAATAAAGTGTCTCATTACTAAACCTCCTTTCCTAATTTTTCGAAAGCTTTTAAAGTTGTCTGTTCTGCAACCCATGGCTTTTCATAATATCTAGAAGTCGCTGTTTCCAGTGACAGATATCCATGGTACCCATTGGCCTCTAAATCAAGAAGATCTTGTTTTAGATCTCTTGTTCCATCCGACCATGCCAAATGACCTGTTGGCTTTCCATCCACAAAGTGTGTATGGATCACATCTTTTCCAAATGCATCAAAATAATCTTGAATTGTATTATTGACTCGTGCCATTGCACCAAAATCAATACATACCTTTAACTGTGGATGATTTACCGCATCCAGATATGCCTTTAATTGTTCTACACTATTCACAAGAACAGATTCATCTGGTTGTAAAGCTTCGATTGCCACCAAAATATCATTTGCCTTTGCATAATCACAAACCTTACGCATCATTTCAACCGAACGATTCCATGCATCTTCTTTTGATTCATCATAATAAGCCCAGCCTGTTGTGATTAATATATGTTGGGCATTGACTTCTTTTGCGATATCCACCATTCGACAATAATATGCATATACATCTTCTTGACGTGTTGGACTTGCCACATTGTTTGGCTTTGGATTTGTTTGTTCTGGACAAATACCAATGATTTTTACATCATATTTTTTTGCGTATTCCTTAAGCTGTTCTACACTCTGATTTTTATTGTAGTCCACATAGAAATGCATAGGACCCGTCCAAATCTCTACATTTTTAATACCTAAACGATTCATTTCCTGAAAAAAACGTTCAAAAGAATAAAATCTATAATGACTGTTCATTCCACATAATTTATCTTTAAAATTCATCATCGCTTGCTACCTTTCTTTCATCTTCATCATCCGCTATATATTCATATAAGTATGCAATTTCAGAAATTGGCATCTTTACATGATAATTTTTCAACATGGAATCAAAACTTTGATTCACCTGCTCAATAAAATCACTATGGTTACTCGCAAAATCATCTAAATTCTCATATATTTCAATTGCTGTCTTTGTTACCAAACGCTCAACAAGGAAACAAATATGGATATAAATTCCAATGATTGTACGACTTTGAAATTTTTTCTGCATAACCAACTGTAAGTTTTGTACGGATTCACTAACAAAATCCAATAATTTTTGTGGATTTAAAATTGTTAGATTTTCCATGACAGATTGAATTGAGAAATTCTTTAATAAATTTTGATTAAACTCTTCAATTTCATCCTCATCTAAATATGGTTTAAAGATTGAATTTAATATATCAATATCTTTAAAATTCATAATATCTTCTAAAGAAACACTTCGAACCCCTTTTAATTTCAAACTCAATGGTTTTACCATTAAAACCACATCATATTTTTCAAACAAAGGATCCTCATGTTTATTTTTCTGTAAACAATCATAGTCATATTCTATAAACTTAATATCCACCTTTTTAGGAAGACTATTCTGCAACAAATGCGATAATTTTTCACTTACTGAAACACTAACATCATTTGTGATGGCAATCGCCTTCTCTCTTTTTGCGACAGATAATATTTTATAGTGACACTGATTTTCTCCACATGACTCACTTAGAATTGTTTCTAAATCATGATGCTGAATCATTTTCATCCCAACATTTAATGCTAAAGAAGTAGAGATATTATTGATTACACCCACATTCATCGTGTCACTAATTACATCTCCAATCTCTTCTAAAGATCCCATATCCACTAATAAGATGATGTTCTTTAAATGCATGTTATTGTTGATATATTCATTTAATTTTTTAGTAATTTCTTCCACTGGCGTATCTAGTGGCATGTCGATTGCTTCAAAAATATAATGATTCAACAATGAGTTTGCTGCATCCGCAATGGAAGAAGCCGTTGAATATCCATGACTCAAAATAATTCCCATGGTATCTTGACCTTGAAGTTCTTTATTGTACATACGAATATTCAGCATCAAGAAAATCTTATTCATATTTGACAAACTAACATTCGTAGCTGTTTTTATTTGCTTAATAATCTGATCTGCAATAATCGACTCATTCATCATCATGTCTGACATTGTTTGTAAACATTCTTGAATATCTTTTGAATAATTCGATTCCCATTGATTCAATAAAGAAGTATTTCTACCTGTTGAAATAATCATACGCGTTAATACATACGCACAATTTACTGGAAGAATGATGTTTTTCGCATTTTTCACTATATTCAATACATCCATCACTAAACTATTCATCGCATCAATACGAGCATCGTGATATGACTGTTCAAACACTAAAACATCATAATAATGACGGACTGCATCTTGACCAATCTCTAAAAATCTAGCTTGTGAATTTACTTTGTTTTTCAAATCCACATATGCATTCAAAAGCTGTTCCCACATTTGAATCATCTTTTCACCTAATTCATGTTTTTCAAATGAATCGATACGCACAAATGTAGCTTCTTCTTTTTCATATTTATCCACACTCATCTGTTCAAGAAGATGTGTCGGTAAGTGATAAATTCTTACTTCCATTTCCTCTTCATGAGTGGTTTCACTAAACGCATTGGCACAAATAGCCTTGATAGATTTTTGAAGATCACTTATGTTTCCTTGAAATTGGTGATTTACTAAGAAATTACACAACTTCTCTGAAATTAATATTTTTCTTTTTAACCGCTCTTGTTCCTCTTGGAAAAAATGAACAACTAACCGTGTACGCTCATCTTCACTACGTTCTTGTAAACTAGGAATATGACAGATCACTGGTACATTGATTAACAAATTTTCATTTAATGAAATTCTGGGTTCATTTTCAATACAAAGAACAAGCCTTACTTTTGATTGAACACGAACATATTCATTGCCCTCTCGACAAAAGTATCCATAACGAAGAAAGTCTGCAATTTTTTCTTGAGCTTGATCCGACAAATATTGTGCATCTTGTATACACAACATTTTCCCATCTGAATTTTCCAAGATTCCCTTCTTTACTTCACCATTATGTTCATATCCAAACAGATCTTCCATTTGAGCTGTTCGCTCTTCATGTAAAGAAACCTTTTTTACATCTAAAACAATATGACCTTTTTCATTCAAATGATTCTGGCAAAACTCTTTCATGCAGCTTACCAAGTACATCTTTCCTGTTCCACGCTCTCCATATAGAATAATTGGAAGTCCATCTGGATATAATAATGCAGATTTTATCTGAGAAATCGGATAACTCAAGCTACCATCATACCCGACTGATTTTTGGAAATCCTTCAAATCTGGAGAATTATATTTTAATTCCTGCATTAATTCATGAATTGAAATATATTCATTTTGTTTTAGAACAACATGATAAATTTGTTCTAAAGCATTTTTCGACAAATAATAAACAGGTCTTGAACTGATTTTCACAACCAAATCATCTTTTACTAACTCATTTAAATATTGAGAAGTTAAAGAACGCGAAATACTTAATTCTTTACTAATTGTTATTGTTGTGAAATTTGAAAAACGATCTAATTGAAAATGTTGCGACATTTTTTGAAGATAGTTATAAATCTGTTGTTTTGACGTTAACTGATTCATTTTACACCTCCTAACGAATATCGCCTGTTGACGATATCATTTTATTAAGAAATCAATTTCTAGTCTGTAGTTCCAAATAAAAAAGACACTATTCTGTAAATTTTAAGTAAAATCGACACTTTTGATATCCGCTTTCAATTACTGTTAAGCCCTTTCATTTTTAATTGAATCTGTATTCGACACTAAATTTAAAAAAATCTTTATTGTGTCTAATTGTACGACATTGATTTTTTCGCGATTTAAAAGGAGCAAAAATATAATGTTTCTGCTCCAAACTCAGTTTTTAAATTAACGATTTGACTTTTTGATCCATTCTTTTGTCTTCATTACCTTATCTGGAAATGTCTTAAAATCTTTTAACTTCCAAGTCCAGTTTTTGTTTGATACTGTTCCTGGTGTATTGATTCGTGCCTCTTCTTTATATCCACAAACATCCCAAATAGGAAGAATTACTGTATCTGCATCTGTATCTAAGGCATATTGACAAAGCATCTCATTAAAAGAACGACTTGAATATCCCTGATTTTTAAAGAAACGACGCAAACTAATACGCTTATTTGAATCATACGTATAATAATCTTCATTACATGTCGCATTATCATGTGTTCCTGTATATAATACAGAGTTTTTCTTTGCCTTTTTCTTTAATTGTTTAGCTTCCATTCTAAACAATAAAACATCCATGCCCGGTATACCATAATCGTCTTCAAGTTCAATCACTTCTGGACGAATCAGGCCTAAGTCTTCAGCCACTAAAACAATATCTGGACATGCCTTTAAAATCGCATCCATCAATTTATGAGCTGGACCTAAGATCCATTTTCCTGCAATAGCTGTTGGACAAGACGCTGGTATATTCCAATATGTATCAAACGCTCTAAAATGATCGATTCTCACCATGTCATAACAACGATTCATCCAACTCATACGATTACACCAGAAAAGATATCCATTTTTTTCCTGCGCATCAAAATCATAAATTGGCATTCCCCAACGTTGTCCAGTTTCACTAAAATAATCTGGTGGACAACCCGCAATATATTCTGGTTTTCCTTCTTCATCCAATAAGAAAGCTTTACGGTTGCACCATACATCCGCACTATCTAAATCTACATAGAATGGCATATCTCCCATGATTTTAAGATTTCTTGCGTGCGCATACATTTGAATTTCATCCAATTGTTTATAAAAAACAAACTGTAAAAACTCAATATAAAAAATCTCATCTTTATAATCATCCAAATCAATATCACGATTTTCTGGCCAGTTCTTATATTCATCTTCCCACTCAAACCATGGAGCCCCATTATAAAAACTCTTAAATAAAGAGTAGGCAGACCATTCCTCTAGCCAAAATGCATCACGCTTAAATGCTTCAAAATCTTCTTTAAATGAATCAAATTCCTTTTTAAAAACTTTAAAGGCCTTTTGAAAATAAGATTCCTTGAATTCACGAATCTTGTCATATTCAACAAAGTCTTTAAACTTATTACAATTCACAATTGAGCTTTGCGTCAACAACCCCATTTCACACAAACGATCCAAGTTAATATAGATAGGATCTCCCGCAAAACTAGAATATGTCTGATATGGAGAATGAGTGGGGCCTGTCATCTGCAAAGGCAAGATTTGCCATATGGTATACCCTGCATCCGCAATAATATCTATCATTCGAATTGTTTTTTGCCCTAAATCACCAATCCCTTGATTTGCAGGGATAGAGAAAACAGGACATAAGATTCCTGCACTTCTATTCATTTTATCACCGTTTTGTAATCCCTTTCATTGCTTCTATTTTAACACATTTTTATAAAAAAGAACTATATATTTCAAAAAATTATATAGTTCCTATTCCATAGAGAATAAATCTCTCAATTCTTCCTTGGATAAAGTCGAAATGCCACCATTTGAATTTTCGACAAATATATCACTCATCTCTTTTTTGCGCTTCTGCATCTCGTAGATTTTCGCTTCTATTGTGTTCTTCATCAACAACTGATACACTAACACATTTTTTGTCTGACCAATACGATACGCACGATCTGTTGCTTGATTTTGCGCGCTCACATTCCACCAAGGATCATAATGAATCACAGCTTGTGCCTTAGTCAGATTTAGCCCAGTTCCACCGGCCTTTAATGAAATTAAGAATACATCCGAATCATCACTCTGAAAAGCATCTACTTCTTCTTTACGCTTCTTCTTATCAACTGCACCTGTAATCATATGGTATTTGATGCCTCGCTGCTTAAACTCTTCGATAAAGGAATCAAAAATACTTGTGAAACTTGAAAACAACAAGACTTTCTTACCATTCTCTTTTAATGTCTCAATCAATTCAAGACACATTGTAAACTTTGTACTCTCACCCTTATAGTTTTCATATAACATTCTTGGTTCGCAACAAATCTGACGAAGACGCGTCATCATCGCGATGATCAAAATCGAATCCACTTGTTCCAATTCTAATTGTTGCTGAAGCTGCTCATTGACTTGGGCAAGATTTGCAAGATACAACTGCTTTTCCTCCGGACTAAAGTTTAACCACATATCTTTCTCAACCTTATCCGGCAAATCCTTCAACACTTGTTTTTTCGTTCTGCGCAAAATAAATGGCGACACCAACTTTTGAAGTTTGGACTGTCTGTCATCATCCCCCATCTGAATGGGTTTCTCAAAATTCTTTGTGAAATAATTCAAACTATATAGATATCCTGGCAACAAGAAATCAAAGATACTCCACAATTCACTTAAACTATTCTCAATTGGCGTTCCTGTTAATGCCAAACGATGTTTACTTTTTAAAGCCTTTACACTTTGCGCATTCTTTGTCTTAGGATTCTTAATAAACTGTGCCTCATCTAGAACAATATATTCAAATTCCATAGGCATATACAATTCAACATCCCTACGCAAATAATCATATGTCGTAATATAGAGTTCGTGATTTTCCTGAATAATCTCTTTACGAACTTCTTGCGTTCCCGTAACACAAACAGCGTCCACACCAATCTTAAACTTTTCAATTTCTGACATCCAGTTATACATTAGACTACTTGGACATACAATCAAACTCGGTTTATCCTTTGAAACAAACTGTTCATAAAATACCAATACTTGAATAGTTTTTCCAAGTCCCATATCATCGGCAAGAATTCCATTTAAATTCATGTTTTTCAAATCATACAACCATTGAATGCCCTGCTGCTGATACGTGCGCAATAAAGATTTATACTCATCCTTCAATTGAATTGTTTGTTCTTTCACTTTCATTAATCGATCTGTATATTCTGTAACCGAATCATCATTACGAACATCCAATTCTGAATCCACATCCATTAAATGGAAAGCCTGATATGCTGGTTTTTCAATTGTTTCTTTCTTGAAATCCTTAGTCGTTAAATTCATTGTAAAAGCCAATTCATTCAACTGTTCTAAACCTGTATCTTCCAAATCAATCATTTCGCCATTCTTTAACTGATAAAACTTTTTCTTCTTTCGATACGCATTTAAAATATGTGACAATTCATCTGCGTTCACATCACTATCTAGTTCCATCTTCAATAAATCATTTTGAACATAGACCTTTACACTTAAATTCATACTGTGACGATTCTTTAAACGTTTCAATTCCTCAGACACATACACATCCGCTTGTTTTTGAATCAAAGGAATTCCATGATCCAAAAAATTATATAACGCATCGCTTCGACCTTTAAATACAGCCTTATTATCTTCAATCTTTACCGCATAATGCGAAATAATTGCTTCTATACTGGCAATTTGGTTGGAATCTGTATTTGTGAAAAAACTCTTTTTTTGATTATTTTCTAGATAGTTTCCCCATACAATCATATTCGCATTTTCAAGATCTGAATACACACGAATATTCTCAATTACAGTCGCATATTTTTCTACATCTACATTCGTTTCTAATTGAATATAATCCATATATGGCTGCAAGCATTGTAAGTAAAAAGCTCTAAAATCACTTTTTTTAATCAACCAACCATCTTCTTGCGAAACATTATACGCAAGTGAAGCTAAAAAGCCATCCGCATCCAATGTGTATCGCGTAATATTTTTATAATCCACTACATACAAATGTTTATTACCAATTAGAAAATTATCATCCAAATCTACATTGAGTTCGAAACAATCATCATATTCAACCAATTTTATAACTAATTTTATATCTTTTTCATCCGTTTTAAATTCGGTATAGTCATTAGGCAAAGATACATTTAAATCAAAGAAATCATCCAGACATTCCGAATAGATTTCCCCGTCTTTTTGCCAATCTTTTGAAAAACTATATTTCATCAAAAATGCATAAATCTTTTGACTTGGCTCATCCAAATCTTCTGGATTTAAATAAATCTGTGTGTTTTTCCCAAAAGATTCCAATTTCTTTTCAAAAAAGCCTAGCATTAAAGTTTGAATATTCTTTACTATATATGCACGATTCACTTGAATCTTTAATTTAAACGCTGCCTGATCATAATAATATGAATTTGTAGGATGCAACGTCAAACGAATTCGATTCTCGTTTTCCTTAAAGAAATTGTTAACTTTATCTTCTTGTTTTTCTTTTAGAAAATCAAATGCCGTCTGATTCAAGCTATGAATTCTTCGACGCTTTCTTTCCAATTCTTCTTGCCGATTTTTTTCTTCAATATATTGTTGATACTCCACACAAAACGGAAAAATCTGGGGATTGATCGCATTAATGGCACGCACTACACTTACTAAATGCACACACCCTTTATGTGTCTCTTGTGAGCATGTACAATTTGTAGTTAATATCGTACCATATTCATTCACTCTAAAATTAATAATTTCCTCATTCCAACACGTTTGAATAATAGCCTTTACTTCATAATATAAAATCCGATCATGCACTCTTTCAATTGAGATACGCTCAATCTTACCTGCATAATAAGGATCATTTGCCTCATAATATATCCATGAATTTTTAATAAAACGATTTAAAGATTCTTCATAAATGCGCATATTTCTTCCCACCTAACTTACTCCTTATTATACCACAAATTTGACTTTCTATTTTTGAGTTGTTAATGTATGAGAAAAGAAAGAAGAATGATTATGAACACAAAAACGTATACAACCTTACCACAAGAAGCCAAAGACATTCGTATTGAAGTATTCGTGAAAGAACAAGGCTTTGAAAACGAATTTGATGAAATCGACACTATTAGTCATCATATTGTTGCCTTTGATGAAAGAAAACCCATCGGAACATGTCGTTTCTTCAAAGAAAACGATCACTATACCATTGGAAGGGTGGCTGTATTAAAGGAATATCGAAATCAACATATGGGTAATTTACTACTTGAAAGTGCCGAAAATGAAATCAAAAAATTAAACGGAGACTTAATTGTGGTACACGCACAAGTTCGTATCCACCCATTTTACGAAAAACAAGGCTATATTCAGTTTGGTCAAATTGACGATGATGAAGGAGTCCCACATATGTGGATGAAAAAAAAGATACAGTATTAAGCTACTGTATCCAAAATATCCTTCATCTTTTTTGCGAGTCCCTTTGTCTTTTCAACCGATAAAGAACAAATCGCAACACGAATACCCAAATTTACTTTGACGGTAAAAATGTTGTTTTCCATTAATGCCTCATGGAATTTGTCACGTGTTTCATTATCCATAGATAAAGTTACGAAGAATCCTTCTTTGTAAGGATAATGTTTTAATCCCACTTCCTTCGCTTCTTTGACAAAGATATCTCCACGTTCTTTTAATAAATTTACATAGTGCAATCTTTCTTTATCATACGCATCTTTATGATTGTCTAATACATCTACAAATGTAGCCATAGCCCCATTGTTGATATTTGACCAAGTCGCACGCGCATCCTTTTCAAATACGATCTTCACTTGTTGCACTGCTTCTTTTTCTTGTCCTAACACAATGGCAGCACCACAACGAAGTCCATAGCTCGTCATTGATTTTGATAAACTAAATGCGACAATTACGACAAAGTTTTTCTCAATTTGATCAAACTGTGCAAAATATTCTTTCGCCTTTTCTTGTCTAGAAGAAAAATCAATATACGCAATATCATTCAACAATACTACGGCATGTGTTTTTGAACATTCATTCAAGAAAGAAATGACTTCTTTCCATTCGTCTTCACTTAAAGAATAACCAGTTGGATTGTGACAAGGATCGTTGATCACAATGACTAAACGATTTTGTTTTTCCATCACATTTTTACATGCCGATTTAAAAGAGTTTAAATTAAAGTGATCTTCTTCAAATAAACTATATTTTTCCACATTCAAATTGTGCATCTGCGCCATTAGTGCATAAGATCCCCATGCGATTTCTGGCAAGACAACTGTTTGTCCCTCATCTAGACACTCTTGTAAAGTCATACCAACAGCACCGGTTCCTCCAGGTGTTGCGATAACTTCATGTTCTAAGTGTGAATTCCCATTTAATACCCAGTCATATACTTTTTGTCTAAAGTCTGGATTTCCTGTAAAACTAGCTGCATAGGCTGCCAATACTTTATTATCCAAGTTTTTTAATGAACTAAATACACTGTCTAAGGCAACCAAAGTTCCCTCTTCATCATATAAAGAACCAATTGTCGCATCTACAACGTTTTCACTTCCCACCTTAGCCTTAGCCTCTTTTGCCTTGGCAACAATTGAGAATACAGTATCTACGATTGGTGTTTGATTGACACTTTCCTTCACAAAATTCATACTTATTTTTCCTCCTTTAAAGTATATGCTCCCAATACTTTTACACTTTCACACACAGACTGTACCTCTCGAATACAATCATTTGCCTTTGACATATCCCCTTCAATTTCGACAAAGAAGAAATACTCAAAAGGTTTATTTTTCATCGGTCTAGACTGAATACTTTCCATGTTCAATCCATTCTTGGCAATACAATCAATGATCTTTGCCAAAGCGCCACTCTCATGTTTAACCGATAGAACCATACTAAAGCGATTGCCCTGCATTTGTGGCTTTAATCCAATTACCAAGAATCGCGTTGTGTTAGTCGCATTTTCTTGAATGTTTGTAGCCAACACCTTTAAGCCATACAGCTCTGCATTTTCCTTAGCACCAATAGCTGCTTTATGCACATCCTGTTGTGCTGAAATATATTGAGCTGCCATCGCCGTATTTGGATAGGCCACCGTTTGTACATTTAATTCCTTTAAAAATTCTTTAGACTGTGAAAGTGCTTGATCCTTTGAATAGACCCACTCCACATCTTTTAATGTACTGCCCGGAATTCCAAGTAAACATTGTTCAATCTTTTGATCATAAATTGACTGAATATACACTGGATATTCCATTAATAAATCTAAGACTTCTCCAACCAATCCAGAATTCGTATTCTCAAAAGGAATCACACCATATTGTACGTCTGAATGGACAACCATTTGAAAAACTTCCTCAAAACTAGAAACGCCCACTTTTGGATTGGAAGGAAACAACTTCTCGCTCACCATATGCCCAAAGGCACCTTCAACTCCGCAATATCCAACTTTATCATGAGACTGCAACGTTCTTTGATAGGCCTTCGATTCTTTCATAATGAACTTTATAAAAGACTCATAATATTCTTTATAACCCGGATTCTGAATAAACTGCAGATTCTTTTCAATTACAACCTGCTCTCTACCTGAATCTAGAATTGGTAAATCATTTTCTATTTTATACGCAATCACATCTTTAACGGCATCCAACCTGGCTTCATATAGCTTAGCCATTTCACGATCAATCGCATCTATTTGCGTACGTGCTTGTTCCAACTTATTCATAGGTTCACCTGTTATGAAGTGACCTTTGTCAAGACAAAATTACACTCATATTCTAAAAATATTCAGTTTTAGATTGATGACATAGAGGAACTCCTAAACAAATCTATCGACAGTTAACCACTC